>JAPOVS010000074.1 GCA_026708055.1 bacterium
CACCTGGACCAAGCCCCCCAACCCGATCATCGCCAAAACCAGCCGCGCACGCGCCACACTATCTTTCATAAGAGAGTTGGGCCAGCGCAGTAGGCGTAAGTCTCTGCGTGATCCTAGAAAGGTCAGAGCATGAGCGAATTCCCGAGTCTTGAGATCGTCGATTCGCTCTTGGAAGAGTTTCGAGTTCGAAATGGTGTACCGGCAATCGGTGCATCGATCGTTGACTCAAATGGAGAGTTCGTCAGCCACGTAGTAGGTGTGCGTCAGCGCGACTTGTCGGAGCAAGTACTTGTGTCTGACAAATGGCATATTGGTTCTTGTACAAAGTCAATTACAGCAGCGCTCTGGGCCCGCCTGGTTGAACTCGGACTCGCGGAGTGGGATACTCCATTACCTCAGATATTCCAAGGTCTTCGATCAGTCGATGGGCGATGGAAAGATGTAACGATTCACGATGCACTTCAGTGTCGCGCTGGATTTGCAGCAAACCTCCCTCGTGACGTGTTCAAATCCTCGTGGAAGGACACTAGACCACTCCCAGCGCAACGCGCTGATATTGTCGAACGGTGTCTCCAGAGCCCTCCTAACAGACCTGGAAGGTTCCGGTATTCGAATCTCAGCTACATCGTTGTAGGTGCCGCTATCGATCGTGCAGCGCAGGCAAGTTTCGAAGAAGCGCTGGAACTCTACCTATTGCAGCTGCTCGGCATTAGTACGGCCAGATTCGGTGCCCCAGAGGAGATTTGCGGTCATCGGCCACGAGTCACCTTGCGCAGCGTGGGACTGTTCAAAGGTCCGCCGACAAGTCCGGACGATCCCAAGAGTGACAATCCGCGGGTGTATTCCTCAGCAGGATGCCTGCATCTCTCTCTTGATGATTGGAGTGCCCTGATGCGGATCTTTCTTGCTGGCACTAGCACAGGACTGCTACACGAGGACTCACTCTTGCGGCTCTTCAGTTCTCCCGCCCAGTCTGGTCAATCCATGGGGATGGGTTGGATGCAACCGATCCCCATCATGGGTGTCCCCTATTTCATGCAAGGTTCCAACACGTTGTGGTCCGCAACCGCGATGGTGTCCTTGGATCGAAGCAAGAGTGTGCTGGTCGTCTGCAACGATGGACGAGCACGGGTCCTGCACCGATCCGTGAAGTTGGCGGTCTTCCTGCTGGCACTATGACGAAAGGGGTTTGTGTCTCCCTGTCGTGCCCCTAGTTGAGCTTGGTGCTTCCTGGGTTTCGCGTAGGCGCGTTATTGGATTCTGCTGTGATGAGATGTAAGGAGGCTTCATGGCACCGATGAATCGCCCTGGGTTTTGTGGAGGCTGTGGTCTGCCCCGTGTTTTTCGCAGTCGGTTTAGTTGACTCTCGGGCACGTCGACCGAAGGGAGGTCATCGTGCCGAGGAGGTATCCGACGGCGTTTCGGCGCAAGGTGCTGGATCTGGTCGAGGCGGGTCGGCCCGTCGCGGAGGTTGCTGCGCAGCTCGGCGTGTTGGCTCAGACGATCTACAACTGGCGGAACCAGGATCTGGTGGATCGCGGGCTGCGCCCGGGCGTGACGACAGCGGAATCCGCGGAGTTGGCCGCGGCTCGTCAGCGGATCCGCGAGCTTGAGTGTGAGCTGGCGGTCACTAAGCGGGCCAATGAGTTGCTCAAGGAGCAGACCGACCCAAAAGGCGCTTCGAGGTCGTCGCCGTCGTCGTAGCTGACGGCCATCCGGTGGAGGTCTGCTGCCGGGTGTTGGGCAAGTCGATGTCGGGCTACTACTGCTGGCGCCGGCGGCTGCCGTCGCCGCGTTCGGTGCGCCACGCGATGCTGCTGGAGGTCATTGGTGAGATCCATCACGCCTCCCGGGGAACCTACGGCGCCCGACGAATCCACGCCGCGTTGACCCAGGGGCGGGGCATCATCGTGGCCCGTTGCACCGTTGAACTGGTGATGTGCCGCAACGGCCTGGCCGGCCTGCCGGGCCGGCGCCCCTGGCGCAAGGTCCCCAACCAGCCCACCGCCAGCGACCTGGTGGACCGCCAGTTCGCCCGCGACGGATCCGATCATCTGTGGGTCACCGACATCACCGAGCACCCCACCCGGGAAGGCAAGATCTACTGCGCGGTCGTGCTGGACGCCTACAGCCGCCGCGTCGTGGGCTGGGCCATCGACTCGCGGCCCCACGCCACCCTCGCCATCAACGCATTGGCCATGGCCATCGAGAACCGCCAACCCGCCGGGTCGATAATCCACTCCGACCACGGCGCGCAGTTCACCTCCTGGGCATTCACCCAACGCGCCCTGGACTCCGGGCTCAGCCAATCCATGGGCTCGATCGGGGACTGCTTCGATAGCGCCGTCATCGAGTCGTTCTGGGAGCGCATGCAAGTCGAACTGCTCAACCGGCGGCGCTGGAGAACACTCCTGGAGCTGTCCAACGTCATCTTCGAGTACCTTGAAATCTTCCACAACCGGCAACGGCGGCACTCCTCACTCGGCATGCTCACCCCCGTCGAATACGAGATCGCCACGCCACCACCGCTGCCCGAAGTCAAGCAAGCTGACTGCGCGAAATCCGGGACACACCAGGCAACGACCGTTAGCTGTGACAACCGGGGAGGTTGTCCCTGGGTTGAGGGGATCGAGGGGTCCCCGTTGGGGTGAGCCCTCCGGGCGATGCTGTGGGTCTGTAACAGTCCACGGCTCCCAAGGAGGGCTCATGGCACAGATCACACAGCACCGCAACGCCAAGCTGACGCTGGCGGCGCGGCGGGCGATGGCCGGGTTGATGCTCGAGGAGGGCTGGAGCGGTTCGGGCACCTGTTCTGGTCGGGGGACGCTTCGGCCTACCGGCTGCCGCGTGATGCGACCTTCGTGGCCGAGCGGATCCTCACCAGCGACGACGTGACGTCGTGGGGGTGGGCGCTGTTCGCCCTCCCCGTCGAGGCGCTCGAGGAGGTGGCTCGCAGGCCGCACATGCCGCGCGATCGTCGGGCTCTTGCCGCCGATGCAGCACGGTGGCGCCGTGACAACCCTTGAGGACCTGCGAGGACTGCTGCCCGAGGGCACGGTGGAGGCGTGGCCGAAGGTCGCCGCGGTGCTGCCGGCCGGCGCCGTCCTCATGGGCGGCACCGCGTTGGCGGTGTGGCTGAGGCACCGCCGCAGCGAGGATCTGGACTTCTTCGTGCCGGAGTCGTTCGACGGCGCCGCCGTCGCGACGGCACTGTCAGAGGCAGGAGAGTTCGCCCCGACATCGGTGTCGAATCGGATGATCGGGGGGACACTCGACGCCGTCAAGCTCGATGTCGTCGCCAATCCCGGGGAGATCAGGCTGGGCCCGCCGCGGGTAGTCGAGGGCCTGCTCGTCGGTTCCCTCGAGGACATCACGGCGGCGAAGTACAAGGCCATCACCGACCGGAAACAACTCCGGGACTTCATCGACGTGATGTGCGTTGAACGCGACGGCGGCATCGCCATCGAGCAAGGGCTGATCCTGTACTGCCGCAAGCACGGCGTCAGCTTCGATCTGGAGACCGTGCGGACCTTCCTGCGACACCTGGGGGACTTCCGCTACCTCGACGACGATCCGGCCATGCACGCCACCTTCGGCGTCGACGCCCGCCAGGACGTCGTGGCGTATTTCCAGCGCCGGGTGCCGCAGGTCACAGCGTCGTTCTCGCGACTGTTCACCGAGGCTCCGCAGCCGGACATCTCCACTCCAGACTCTGGAGGCGTCGACATCTAACTTTGCCCACCGGCGGACCCGAGAGGTCCCACCGCCGCGACCCGTCTACCCCACCCCGGGGGTGCATATCGTCACGCCGAACCGGGGCAAGAATTCCCGCGAAACTCCAGCTAGAGACGACTTTCTGAACCCGCCAACCCCCGCGGTCTGAGACGCGTTCTGGCTGGCCGTCGCGCGGATGCGGTCAAGCTATCCCGTGCGCCCGAAAGGTGCGGCCTAGCACCGGATGCGGCGCCCTGACAACCAAAGGAGCGCCATCATGCAAGAGCGACAGCTGCCGCTCAAGGAAGTCTGTGAACTCCTAGGTGTGAGTCCCTCGACTGTGCGCCGACGCATCAAGGACGACGACTTCCCCCGGAGATCAAGATCGGTCCAACCAGGAGGTACCCCCTCTCCGAGATCCTAGAGTGGATAAAGACCCGACCGCGGGCAGCGTGAGCACCCCCCCACTTTGGATACTCATACGACTCCACGCACACCGATGAATCGTCATGACGCCCCGGAACTCCGAGGTCACAGCCCCTGGAGTTGACACGGTTTCGCACACGTCCGCCTGAGGTCGGCGACCGCGTCATCCCGTGCGACTAGATGTGGGAACCGGAACTCCGGGAACGCGCACCGCCGACGCGCCGGAGCGAGTCGGTCAGCTGGAGGTCGGTCCGGACAGGGGTGAGCCGGCGTCACGCTCGAAGCGGGTCGGCCTCGACGATTGCGGTGACCGTCTTGCGGCCCAGCCCGGCCGCCTCGGCGATCTGGCGTAGCGACGCGCCGATGCGGTGTGCGGTGCGGATCAGGTCGTCGCGGATGGCGATCTCCTTGTGGGCCCGCTCGGCACTCAGGCCGACCACGGCGAGCGCGGCGCCGATCTCGTAGTCGAGGCCGCTGCGGTACTTGTCCAGCGCCGCGTTCGCGGCGGCCACATCGGCGTCGCTGTAGCTCATTGCTCCTCCCGCAGGCCCGCAGCCAGCTTGTCGCGTATGGCGAGGAGCGTTGGGATCCGGGGCGACAACTCGCCCGACGCCTCGGCGACGTTGAGATGCGCGATGACGATGCCAAGCAACTCCAACGCCTCGACCCGCTCCAACCCGACGCGTACCATTGGCCCGAATCGTACCAGCTATGGCCCGTATTGGACCGATAACAGCAGGCGGTAGGCGAGGCCGTCGACGCTGATCACCGAGTTCGACAGAACGACGACCCCCTCGCGTGTCTCGGGATCGAAGCCGATGAACGAGCTGTAGCCGCCGGTGGCGCCGTTGTGCCACACGATCCGGCGGTCGCCCTCGTCGGCGATTATCCACGCCAGCCCGATATCCATTCCCAGCCCCGGATCGGTGACCTGCGGGACGTGCGTGCGGGCCATCGCCTCGCGTAGAGGCGTCTGGCGCAACCCGAGGTTGGCCTCAAGGAAGGTCAGAAGATCGTTGACTGTCGAACGCAGAGCTCCGGCGCCGGCGAGAGCCGGGATATCCCAGTTGGGAACCGGCTGGAGCTCCTCGTCGTGTCCGGGGGCGAGTCGCTCCCGCAGCGGCGGCGTCAACTCGACCGCGGTGTCCGACATCTCCAGCGGTTCGAGGATCCGTCGCGCGATGAGCGTCTCGTAGTCGGTGCCCTCCGCGAGCGTGAGCGCGTGGCCCAGCAGGCCGTATCCGAGATTCGAGTATTCGACGGCCTTACCGATGCCTCGAGCGAGCTTGTGGCCCGCCAAGAACTCGTAGAGATGCTCGACGGTGTAGTCGGCGTACGGGTTGGCCCAATCGGCCGGCGCCAGGTTGTCGGGCAGCCGAGGCAGCCCGGAACTGTGGGTGGCCAGGCGCCCGAGCGTGATCTCGGCGCCGTCTCGCATCGGCACCCGAACCTCATCGCCAAGGAGGCCCTGCACCGGCGTGACGCCGGTGACCCCCACAACGAGCGCCCTACCCCTAGGACCGCCCCGTCTCATGACTCACTCATACAGGAAGTCGCGACCTCAGCGCGAGCGCCGGGCCTGTACCGCCTGGATGTCGTCGGGCCAGTGGCTCTTGATGAAGGTCAGCACCGCCCAGATCTCCTCGTCTACGAGCTTGTCGGAGAAACCCGGCATATTGCTGGGGTAGCCACCTCCGACGACAGCGGCCGTTCCCCACTTGGTCATCTCGAACAACTGCGCATCACTGTGATGCCAGGTATGGCCTGATGCGTCGTGCGGAGGTGCCGGGAGGGTGCCGTCGGCCTTGCGGACAGTCCAATTCGACTCTCCTTGCAGTTCGACCCCGTGACAGGACGCGCAGGACCGGGCGTAGACCTCCGATCCCCATGCGACCAACTCGGGATTGGATGCGTCCGCCTCTCTGACATCGAGAATCCTCGAAGGAGCAGCCGGCCCCGGGGAGACTCGCTCGTCGCGTTCGCCGATGACCAGCCAGGCCGCAACCGCGACCGCGGCGACAACGACCAGGGCGAGACCGGTGGCCGCCCTGGGTGATTGCCGAAACCGCATCCACGGACAAGTCTCGCCGACCGCGGACCCGAAGACTGGACAACGACCGGACACCGCCCCGACCGCCGGCTCCGCAGACGTGCACCGGAGCCGACATGAGACCCGGGGAGGCGCAGAATAGGCTGGAAGGTCGGACACAGAGGAAGTTGGACGCCGATGTATTGCTGTGCTTCCTCTGAGCCGAGTTGACTGCGCACCGGCACACGACCGGATCGCGGTCGCGGCGGGTGGGCGCGGCTGCGATGCTCGCCTCCGGGCTGGGCTTCGGTATGTCGGGAGTGTTCACCCGCAGCATCGAGGGCGGTGCCTGGGAGATCGCAAGCTGGCGCGGCCTGACCGCGACCCCGCTCATCGTGGCCTACGTCTGGTGGCGCCGGCGGCGCGACGCTGATCCGATCCGGGTCCGCCTCAACCCGGTCTCAGCCGCCCAGGGGTTGGTGCTGCTCGCTCTCAACGCTGCGGCCATGGTGCTGCTCGTCACTGCGCTCCAGAAGACGGCTGTGGCCAACGTGTCGGTGATCATGGCGACGATTCCGTTCATGGCGGCTGGGCTCGGATGGCTCGTGCTGCGTGAGCGTCTGCGGCGATCGACGGTCATCGCCGCGGTGGTGTCGTTCGGAGGCATGATCCTGACCGTGGCCGGGAGCCTGGGAGCCGGCAACCTGGAGGGGGACCTGTTGGCCGTGGCCCTGTCGCTCGCGCTGGCTTCGCTGATCGTGCTGATACGCCGCTTCCCGGGCACCGATGCTCTACTGGCGCAAGCGGGATCAGGAGTCGCGTTGTTCGCGGTGGCGCTCGTGGTGGCCGACCCGTTGGGGATGGATGCCTCCGAGATGCCTCTGTCCGTGGCGTTCGGGCTGGTGTTCGCTGTGGCGCTGATTCTGTGGACCGAGGGGGTCCGGCGCCTTCGGGCAGCGGAGGCCGCTCTCTTGGCCACGACCGAGACACCCTGCTCGATCCTGGCGGCGTGGATCGTCGTGAGCGAGGCGCCGCCACTCCTGACGGTGGTCGGCGGGCTGTTGATCGTGGGTGCCGTGATCACCCACGCCCGGGCTGATCTGGTCCACGATCGGGTCAGTCGTCCATGGCAGCGCCACCGGACTCGGCCGAGGATCTAGCTTCTGGCCGTACTGCTGTGGGCAATCGCCGCCACCCTCGACAACCTCGTCAAGCGCTTCGCCTCATGACCTGCCTGTTCGGATTGAAGCTGGGCTAGACGGCGTTGTCGTAGACCGCTTTCTCGAAGTCCAGGAACCCGCCCACCGACGTGGGGTCGACGAAGGGGAAGATCTGGGTGGCCCAGAAGCCGCCCACGCCGTTGGCCCGGTCGATCCAGTAGTACAGGTTGGCGAGGCCCGCCCATGCAAGCGCACCCGCCGGCCGGCCGGTGGGGGCGGGCTCCTCGTTGATCATGAAGGTCAGTGCCCACGTCTTCGGCATGCCCGGGAAGAACTCGGCGTCGTTGGACAGGCGCGGGTTCGAGATGGGCAGGACCGTCTTGGCCACCTCGGTGGCGCCGACGCCGGGCAGCATCTTGATGAACATGCCCTCGGGCAGCTGGTTCTGCGCCGCCATCTCGACGGTCTCGGGCCGCAGGATCTGCTCGCCGTCGGGGCCGGCCCCGTCGTTGAGCCACATGCGGATGAACTTGGCGTAGTCCTCCGCCGTGCCGTAGAGGCCGTGGCCGGCCATGTGGATCTCCGGGTCGGGCGGCAGCTCCACGCCAGCCAGCGGGATCAGCGACCCGTCGGCGTCCTCGCGTGCGTGGATCGTGGCCAGGCGCTCGCGCATCGACGGAGTCATCGAGAAGGCGGTCGAGTCCATCCCCAGCGGGCCCAGGATCCTCTCCTCGAAGACCTCGCCGAGCCGCTTGCCACAGATGCCCTCCACGACCAGGCCGGCCCAGTCGATGTTGGAGCCGTACTCCCACTGCTCGCCCGGATCGAAGAGCAGCGGCGTCTCGATGGAGGCGTAGGAGGCATCCACCACCCACGGCTGGCCCTGCTCGTTGGCCAGCCTCGTGTACGTCTCGTTGAAGAAGTCGTAGGTGAGCCCGGCGGTATGGCAGAGCAACTGGCGGGTCGTGACGTCGCCGCGGGGCGGGCGCAGGCGGGGCGTGCCGTCGTTGTCGAAGCCGTCGAGCACCTCGAGGTTGCCGATCCTCGGCGCGTACTCCTTCGCCGGGGCGTCCAGGTCCAGGTCGCCCTGCTCGACCAGCTGCAGGCAGGCGGTGCCGCCGATGGCCTTGGTCGTCGAGAAGATCGCAACCACGGTGTCGGTCGTGAAGGGGTCTCCCCCAAGGACGCGCTCACCCCTGGCGCCGGCATAGATGACGCCGTCGCGGTCGGTGGCGACCGCAGAGACGCCGGGAACGCGTGGCGACCCCGAAACAACACCGTCCAATACCGCATCGGCGGCTGCACTGAGATCACCCATCGCGTCTCCTCTCTGCGAATGCCGGGTCAACTCCGTCGCAACCTGCTCCCGCCCGCCGACTCGACTCGAACCCGCGAGCACAGAAAGCACCTGTGAGCAGCCGCGACAGCCGCACCCTATCTCCCGACCAGGCTCCACGTGAACTCGCCGGCTCCCGGCTTCGAGATCCGGTCGGCTTGCGTCACATCTGAAGTCGCAGATCGTCCGGCTCGATCGCCGACCTGCTCAGCCGGGTTCGGAAGCAGCCGCCTCGATGCGCGGCGGCACAGGATTCGGGCCGGTCCGGTAGCGATCCGCGGGCCCGAGCCGGTCGCCCGGCACCGGCGAACAATGCCGGTGCGCGCGTTGCTTGTTGCCAGTGGGATCACCTGACATTACAGTGATGTCAAACAACTCGATCGACCGCCGGCCGGCCAAGGAGTCCGCATGAGCCAGATCACCGCCCGGGTCCCCAACGAGCTTGTTGAGGCACTCGATGCGGCCGCCGCGGATTTGAAGCGCAGCCGAGCCGACATCATTCGCCAGGCCTTGGAACGCTATCTGGAGGACTATGACGATCTCGAGGCGGCCCTTGAGCGCCTGCGAGACCCAGCCGACCCGGTACTCGATTGGGACCGGGTCAGACACGAGTTGCTCTGCTCGGATTGAACGCAGCGCGACCCGAGAACGAGGGATGGCGCAGCAGCCGTCGTCGATGGCCGCATACTCGGTTCGGATCAAGCGCAGCGCGACCCGAGACCTGGCACAGATTGCTCGCCAGGATCGCGAGCGCATTGTGTACGCCATCGATCGCCTCGGCGAGCAGCCGCATGCGGGCTACCCGCTGAAAGGAGCCTTGCGGGGCCTCCGCCGCGTACGCGTCGGCGACTACAGGGTGGTGTACGAAGTGCTCGACGATGAACTGGTGGTCCTCGTTGTTCGAGTCGCGCATCGCCGCGAGGCCTATCGCCGCCGTTAGATCAGCGTCGAACCACGCGACGGCGCCTCTCAGGCCAGTTCGAGGGCCTTGAACGACCTCACCTGCTCGGTGATGGCGCGCTCGGTGGGGAGGCGTTCGATGCTCGAGGCTCCGAAGAACCCGACGCTGGCGGGAAGCCTCGACAGCGCCTCCCCCACGTTCTGCGGCTCGTCGAAGGGGCCGCCGTGGCAGATGACCAGGAGATCGTCGCGGACCCCGTGGCCCGCCCCGGCGATCGCCTCCACGGTCTCGATGGCCTCGTCGAGGGTCATGGCGTCGGTGGCACCGATGGAGCCCGACGTGGTGAGCCCCACGTGGGCGACGAGCATGTCGGCGCCCGCCTCGGCCATCAGCACAGCCTGATCCTCGTCGAAGACGTACGGCGAGGTGAACAGGTCCAGCAGGTGCGCCTGGTGAATGGCGTCGACCTCCTTGCCGTAGCCCATGCCGGTGCCTTCCAGGTTGCTCCTGAACGAGCCGTCGATGAGCCCGACCGTGGGGAAGTTCTGGACCCCCGAGAAGCCGATCTCCTTCAGTTGCTTCAGGAACACCGGCATGAGGCGGAACGGATCGGTGCCGCAGACCCCCGCCAGGACCGGCGTGTCGGCCACCACCGGAAGCACCTCGGCGGCCATCTCCACAACGATCCCGTTGGCGTCGCCGTAGGGCATGAGGCCGGCCAGCGAGCCGCGCCCGGCCATGCGGTAGCGCCCGGAGTTGTAGATGATGATGAGGTCCGCGCCGCCCGCCTCGGCGCACTTGGCGGAGATGCCGGTGCCGGCACCGCAGCCGACCAGGGGCCTGCCCGCGGCAACCTCGGCGTGCACCCGCCGGAGGATCTCGCTCCGTGAAACTGCCATTCGACCGCTCCTAACCGCTCACGACCCACAGCATCTCCAGCAGCGTGTTGGCTGCGATGTCGGCGAATTCGGGATCGTTGATGTTGTGGTTTATCTCATGCACACCGACGTCGGCCCGGAGGCCGTTGCGGATGGCGTCGAAACACGCCGCGTCGGCCTCGGGGTCCCAGAACCTCTCCCCCTCGCTGTCCAGCATCGAAACGCCCCGCATGGGCAACAGCACGGCGGTCGGCGCCGTGGCCAGGTTGACGGCGGCAGCCAGGATCTCGCCGATCCGGACGTTCTCCTCCACATTCGTGCGCAGCAGCGTGACGTTGGGGTTCCAGGCGTACAGATTCCGGCCCTGGTACCGGTCGGGGACCGTCTCGATGGCGTCGAAGTTGGCCATGTCCACGCATCCCGGCACCACGACCGCCGGGATGCCCGCAGCGGAGGCCGCCTTGCCGCGCTCGGGCCCGGCACTGAAGACGCCGCCGCAGACGTAGTCGGCCAGCTCGGTGGTCGTGATGTCCAGCGAGCCGGCGATGTAGCCGTCGGCGATCAGCGCCTCCATGGTGTTGCCGCCGATGCCGGTGGCGTGGAACACCAGGACCTCGTAGCCGCCCGCCTCCACGACGCCGCGGGCCCGCTCCACGCACGTCGTGGTGTTGCCGAACATGGAGGCGGTGACCAGCGGGCGCTCCTCCCCCGCCGGTGGGTGCTCCAGGCGCACCATGCCCGCGATCGCCCCCGCGGCGTTGGCGAAGATGGCCCGGCTGATGCTGTTGATCCCGGCCACGTCCACGATCGACGGGATGAAGGTGATGTCCCTGGCGCCGGCGTAGGCGCTGACGTCACCGCCGGCGACGGTCGACACCATCACCTTGGGCACACCCACCGGCAGGACGCGCATCCCCGTGGTGGCGATGGAGGTGCCGCCGGTGCCGCCCATGCCGATGATCCCTCCGAGCCTCCCCTCGTCGTAGAGCCGGCGGACCACGACTGCCAGGCCGGCGGCCATGGTCTGCATCGCCTCGTCCTTGTGATCGCCGGAGGCGAAATAGGAGATGTCGCCATCCGCCGCCGCGGCCACCTCGGCCCGCGTGACGTCGGGCTCCAACTCGGGCTCCCCCATCGTCCCGAAGTCCACCACCAGGGTGTCCACCCCGTCGGCCTCGATGAGCCCCTTCACGAAGGCGAACTCGGCGCCCTTGGTGTCCAGCGCGCCGATGATGACGACGGTCTTCGGATCAGGACTGCTGCTCATGCCGGACCTCTCTCTGACTCAGCGGGGAGGTGGGGACTTTGCGCGCCGGGCGCTCCTCGGCCAACCGAATGCCCCGTGACCTGCCGGAGACCAGTGTTGCACGAGATCGTCGCCCGTTCACCGTTCGCCGCTTCGGGGCGTCGCGGTAGTTTTGAACCGTGGGGGCTTGGGTGGCACTGGCGGTCGCGATCGCACTCGTGCACGGGCTGGGGATCGTCTTCCTCATCGCCGGTGCCCCGCTCTCCGCATGCCGGCGCGGGTTGATGCGATGGTACCTGCTGGTGCTGGCGCCGACCGCCGCGATCAACCTCGCCGGGCAGCCGTGCCCGCTGACGGTGTGGGAGAAGCACTTCTGGCGCCTGGCGGGCGAGACCCCGTACCGGGGAGGCTTCGTCTCCCGGTACTTCGTGGAGCCGTTCCACCCTCCGGGCCTCAGGGCCGGCGACGAGACCGTCCTGCTGATCGCCGTGGTGGTCTGGTGCCTGCTGTGGCTGCTGTATGCCGCGGTGCGGCGCCTACGACTGCGGAGCGGCCCGATCCCACGGTCCACCGCCGGCACTGCGCCGGCGGAGTCCACCACGACCACCTCGGCCGACGCCGTCTCAACCGGCGACACCTCGGCTCCAAGCGATCCGCCGGGCGCTGAGACGACCGGCACCCCGGCCGATCCGGTGCCGGACGACGCATCGTCGGCTGCCACCGGGCTGCTGGTCGACGAGTCCACGGCCGACGGCCGCACCACCACGACGTGGCGGATGGACGACCCGATGGCCACCTATGTGGCGGCCATCTACGTCGGCGACTTCGAGCGCGTCGACCGCGGCCGGCCCGACGCTGCCGGTCCGCTGCTCCGGGACTACGTTCCCGGCGGCGCGGCGCCGGAGGTCGGCGAGGCCCTGACGGTCACCTCCGAGGTGATCGCCTTCATCGAGGAGATTCTCGGCCCGTACCCGTTCGAGGCCTACGGCACGCTCGTGCTGCCGTTCGACCTCGGTTTCGCTCTGGAGAACCAGACACTGCCGGTTCACGGACTCGACATCCTCAGTGCGGAGATCATCGCCCACGAGGCGGCACACCAGTGGGTGGGCAACTCGGTCGCCCTCGAGCGCTGGGACGACATCTGGCTCAACGAGGGGTTCGCCACCTACCTGCACCTGATGTTCGCCGCCGAGCACTACGGCTTCGACTTCCATACCGAGATGCGGCGGTTGCACCGGCAACTCCCGTCCTCCCCGGGGACACCGCCCAAGGGGATCACCCTCGAACAACTCGTCGGGCCATCGGTCTACTTCCGGGGCGCCATGACGCTGCACGCGCTGCGCCTCCACGCCGGCGACGAGACGTTCTCCGCGATCCTGCGCGCCCACGACGAGAGGTCCGCCGGCGGCACGACCGACACCGAGGAGTACCTCGGAATCGTGGACGAGTTCGCCGGATCCGAAGCCGTCGACCTCGTGGAGTCCTGGCTGCACGACGAGACAGTGCCCGACCTACCCGAACCTCAGGTCGGCTAGAGCCGCTTCACCCATCGCCGTCACGCTGTCCTGTCGGTCGTGAGAGAATCGGCCCGTGAACCGATCGATCGCACCCGAGGCGCTGGCCGAGACCGCGCCGCCCCTGCCGGAGGGGCTGGTGGCGGTCGTCAAGCGCGACTGCCCGACGTGCGAGATTGTGGTCCCGGTGCTGGAGGACCTGCGGGAGCGAGCGGGCCTGACGGTCATAACGCAGGACGACCCGGCGTTCCCCGCCGACGCCTGCTGGGTGCTCCACGACGATGACCTGGCCCTCTCCTGGCACCACGGCATCGAGACGGTTCCGACGCTGCTGCGGGTCACCGGCGGCGCCGAGACCGGGCGCACCGAAGGCTGGTCACGCGAGGACTGGGAGCGACTGTCGGGCATCGACGGCTTGGGCGGCGGCCTTCCCGCCCATCGCCCGGGCTGCGGCTCCCTGAGCGTCGACCCGGCGCACGCGGACCGGTCGGCGGCACGCTTCGGCGGTTCGGGACTGCGCAGCCGCCGCGTCGAGTTGGCCGCCCTCGAGGACGAGTGGGAGGCGATGTGGGACCGGGGCTGGTCCGACGGGCTGCCCGTCGTGCCGCCCACGGAGGAACGGGTACTCCGCATGTTGGAGGGCACGACACGGGGGCCCGAGGAGGTCGTGGCGACCGTGCCGCCGGACCTCGCCGAATGCAGCGTCGAGAAGGCGGCTGTCAACGCCGTGATGGCCGGCTGCCGGCCCGAGTACCTGCCGGTTGTGCTCACTGCGGTGGAGGCGGTGTGCACCGACGAGTTCAACATGCACGGGGTGCTGGCCACCACCATGAGCGTGGGGCCGGTCCTCATCGTCAACGGCCCGGTGGCAAAGCGCATCGGCATGAACACCGGCATCAACGCCCTCGGCCAGGGCAACCGGGCGAACTCCACGATAGGCCGGGCTGTGCAACTGGTGGTGCGCAACGTGGGCGGGGGGCGCCCCGGCGCCGCCGACCGGGCCACTCTCGGCTCGCCGGCCAAGGTCGGTTTCTGCATCGCCGAGGCCGAAGACTCCTCGCCGTGGACGTCGCTGGCGGAGAGCCGCGGCTGGCGACCCGACCAGTCCACGGTGACCGCATTCGCCGGCGAGTCGCCCCGCATCCTCTTCGACGAGCGCTCCCGCAGCCCCGAGTCACTCACCAAGCACTTGGCGCTGGCGCTGCGGGCAACGGCGTCGCCCCGGGTGATGCTGGCACTGGACGGAATGCTCGTCATCCCGCCCGAGCACATGGCCCGTTTCGCCGAGGCCGGCTGGAGCAGGGACCGCTTCATGGCCGAGCTCAGCGAGGAACTGCTGGTCGACGCCGACGAGTTGCTCGCCGGTTCGGGGGGCATCGAAGCGGGCCTCCCGCCTCAGGCCGCCGGGCGGCGCATCGGGAAGTTCCGACCCGGTGGTCTGCTCGTCGTCCACGCCGGCGGTCCGGCGGGTCCGTTCACCGGGATCATGGCCGGCTGGGTCAACGGTCCCCGCGGCAGTGATCCCGTCACCCGCGAGATCGTCTCGTGATCCCCGATCCACCGCTCCCCCACCGTCAGGAGCCTGCGCCATGACCACCGTCCTCGACCCCACCGCCGAGACCGCGCCGGCGAGCCGGCAGCGGGTGGCCCGACCCTCCTCGCTGGTGGGACGCACCGTCGGGCTGCTCGACATCTCCAAGCCCCGAGGCAACCTGTTCCTCGACCGGATCGGCGAACGACTCATCGAACTGGGCGCCACCGTGCACCGCTACACGAAGCCCGCCTACACCAAGCCGGCCCCAGTGGACCTGCGCCACGAGATCGCCACGAACTGCGATGCCGTGATCGAGGCTCTGGCCGATTGAGGATCCTGCGTGTCGTGCAGTGTGCACGACGTCAGCGATCTGGAGCGCCGCGGCACACCGGCGGTGTTCGTGCTGTCGGAACACTTCGCCACCGCGGCCGGCGCGCAATCCGAGGCGCTCGGCTTCGAGGCTGCCACGGTGTTCACCCGCCATCCGATCCAGGACCGCACCGACGGGGAGATGGTCGCCATCGCCGACGGGGCATTCGAGGAGCTCGTCCGGGCGCTGTCGGACTCCGAGAGCGGTCAGTAGACCTCGGGCACGAAGGTCTGATCCGACATGGGCGGGCGCACGTAGCCGACCCGCTCCTGGCGCTCGGGCAGCTCCACCTCCTCCCACGGCACGTCCTCGTAGGGGATCATCGACAGGAGGTGTGAGATGCAGTTCAGCCGGGCCGCCTTCTTGGAGTCGGCGTTGACCACGTACCACGGCGCCTGCTTGATGTCGGTGTGCGCGAACAGCGTGTCCTTGGCCTTGGAGAACTCCACCCAGCGTGCCCGACCCTCCAGGTCCATCTGCGACAGCTTCCAGCGCCGCTTCGGGTCGTTGATCCGGTTCTGGAAGCGCCGCTCCTGCTCGGCGTCGCTCACCGAGAACCAGTACTTGATCAGGATGGTCCCCGACCGCACCAGCATCCGCTCGAACTCGGGGCAGGAACGCAGGAACTCGCGGTACTCGTCCTCGGTGCAGAACCCCATCACCGGTTCCACGAGCCCCCGGTTGTACCAACTCCGGTCGAACAGCACCATCTCGCCGGCGGCGGGCAACTCCTCCACGTAGCGCTGGAACCACCACTGGGTCTTCTCCCGGTCGCTGGGCGTGCCCAGCGCCACCACGCGCACCACCCGCGGGTTCAACCGCTCGCTGATCCGCTTGATCACCCCGCCCTTGCCGGCGGCGTCGCGCCCCTCGAAGATGACCACCACCTTGAGGCCCTTGTGGCGGATCCAGCGCTGCAGCCGCACCAGTTCCTCCTGCAGGCGGGCCAACTCCCGTTCGTAGTCCTTGGCCTTGATCTTCCCACGCGGCCCGGCCGTCGGCGCGCCGGCTCCGGTGGTTTCCAGCACGTCGAGGCCCACGTCCGCGCCCATGAGCGGAGAATACCCGACGGTCAGATGCGGCGATCGAAGCCAGGGTGCTGGTCGCTCACGCCGGCGATCGCACCGTTCTGGCCCCTGGATCGCCGGCCGCCAAGAGCCGCCGGCGCCGATGTGGCCCACGGCCAGCCGCAGCAGTCCGGCGGGCCCGCGCGCTCGGCTCGCTCGGCGTGCTCCTTACGTCTCGTCGGTCAGCCGGGCCCGCAGGGCCGCAATCTCGGCCTCGGCGGCTCGGCGGGCGGCGGCTTCGGCTTCGGCTCGGGCTTCGGCGGCGTCCCGTTCGTGCCGGATCTCGTCGAGTGTGCGGCGGGTGTCGTCGGGGTCGGGAAGCCAGGCGCCGCTTGCGGGGTCGTGGAAGTGCAGGCGGTGGATCTCGGCGCGCAGGTCCAGGCCAAGGACGGCGCTGTGGCCGCGGAGGCCGCCGCCGTCGTCGTCGTCGGGGCTCACCGCTATCGGCGCCCAGGCGTCGCCCACGCGCCGGTCTCCCTGCAGGGCGGGCGTGTAGAACTCGCCTCCGGTGGGGTCGAGGCGCCAGTACTCGTCGACGCCCATCTCCAGGTAGACAGCGGGCTTGCCGTCCAAGTCGTTCTTGTACGTCTTCTCCGAGGCAATCTCCAGCACGAAGGATGGCGGCGCGCCCGCGTCCCACAGCCGGTAGCTGGCCGCCAGTTCGAGGCGGCCGGGATCCACGCCGAAGCAGACGAAAACGTCGGGGGCGACGAACGCGGGGGCCGGGAGCGGGCGGTAGTAGACATTGAAGTCGTGGCCCACGTAGCAGCCCGCGCGGCCCGCGAAGTGCGCGCGCAGGGCACCGAAGGCGAGGAAGCGCACCAGCGAGTGCAGCGATGACTCAGGCACGGTCTCGGTGGCGGGGTACGCCACATCGGGGTCCAACTCGGCCAGCACGCTCACGCTCGCCTCCCCTCTCGCGGCGCCGCCGTTCCAAGCTTAGCCGAACCGGCCCGCCGCGGACATCGTCTCTCATATCCATATATTAAATTATATATCATGATATTATCATGCTTACTCATGCACAAGATGCGTCAGCAGAACCGGTGAACGTCCAGATCGGCCTCGGTGAACGACTTGACCGGACACTCCGCCGCCGGGCAGCGCCACCGCTGCTTGCGCCAGATGGGGCGCGCCGGCCACCCGAACGCCGCCAGGCCCACCAGGCTCACCGCCGCCGATCCCTCAGACCACAACGCGCCGCCGCAGCCCCCACAGGTCGGCCGCGCCCTCGTCCGGATGTGCACCGCCGGCGGACGGTCAGACCGGGGGGATGCCGTGGTGGCGGTGGGAGAAGTGGCGGTCCTTGCCGGCGGCGAGGGCGAGGCGGCGGATCAGCTCCTCGCGCAAGTCCTGGGGCGCCACGACGGCGTCGATGACCAGGTCCGAGGCCAGGCGCAGCAGGTCCACGTCGGCCTCGTAGGCCTCCTGCTGGGCGGCGACGTAGGCCTCCCGCTCGTCGGGGTCGGCGATGGCGGCGATCTTGTTGGCGAACACGGCGTTCACGGCAGCCTCGGGGCCCATGACGGCGATGGAGGCGCTCGGCAGCGCCAGGCAGGCGTCGGGGTCGAAGGCCGGCCCGCACATGGCGTACAGGCCGGCGCCGTAGGCCTTGCGCACGATGACCGAGACCTGCGGCACCGTGGCCTCGGAGACGGCGGTGATCATCTTGGCGCCGTGGCGGATGATGCCGCCGCGCTCCACCTCGGTGCCGATCATGAACCCCGGCACGTCGCACAGGTACACCAGCGCCACGTTGAAGGCGTCGCACAGCCAGATGAAGCGCGCCGCCTTGTCGGCGGAGTCGCTGAACAGCACCCCGCCCTTGATGGCCGGGTTGTTGGCCAGGATGCCCACCGCGTTGCCGTCGAGGCGGGCCAGGCCCACGATCAACTCGGGGGCGAAGTCGGGCTTCAGCTCGAAGAAGCTGTCGGCGTCCACGAGCCCGTCGATGACCCGGCGCATGTCGTAGCCCCGCGTCGCCTCCGCGGGTATCGCCGAGCCGTCGAGCAGCCGGACCGGCGGCAGCGGCTCGGTCTGTGGCGGGGGCTCGCGCCAGCAGGTCGGCAGGTAGGAGAACCACGCCCGGGCCGCCTCGATGGCCGACTCGTCGTCGGCGAAGAGGTTGTCGCCGCAGCCCGAGACGGTGGCATGCATGCGTGCGCCGCCCATCTCCTCCAGCGACACCACCTCGCCGATCACCACCTCGGCCATGCGCGGCGACCCCAGGTACATGGAGGCGTTCGCCTCCACCATGAACACCACATCACAGAACGCCGGGATGTAGGCGCCGCCCGCGGCCGAGGGCCCGAACAGGCAGCAGATCTGCGGCACCCGCCCCGACAGCCGCACCTGGTTGTAGAAGATCCGCCCCGCTCCGCGCCGGCCGGGGAACAGGTCTACCTGGTCGGTGATGCGCGCGCCCGCGGAGTCCACCAGCCAGAAGATCGGCAGCTCATTGGCCAGGGCCACCTCAGTGGCCCGGACGATCTTCTCGACAGTGCGGGCACCCCACGAGCCCGCCTTCACCGTCGGATCGTTGGCCACCGCCACAACGGGGCGCCCCTCCACGAGGCCACGTCCCGTTATCACGCCGTCGGCGGGCAGCCCTTCGGCGGTGGCGTTGGCGAGTTGCGCGTCCTCCACGAACGTGTCGGGGTCGAACAGCAATCCCAGGCGGTCCCGCACGTACAGCTTGTTCTGCCGGACCAGCTTGGCGGCGCCCGCCTCGGTGGCGCCCTCGGTGGCGGCCAGCGCCTCCGCCAGCCGCCGCGCCACGTCGCTCATCGCATCCCCCGCACGCGGCCAGCCTACGGGCGCGCCCTAATCCTCGGCCTCATCTCCCGCAGATAGGCGAGAAGCCTGCAAATGGGGATGTCGGCCCACCCCGGTGGGCTCCTCGACAGACCGTCTCGGGGAACTTCCGCCGCGTCGAACTTCGCAACCGCTCGCCGCCCTCAGCCGAGCGGTGGGAAGCGGCTGCGGGGTCCGGCCTCGGCCCAGTCCGAGTGGTTGCGGACGTACTCGTTGGCGGCGTCGCGCGCCGGGGCGTAGTCCCAGGAGTGTCGATCGCCGGCACCCATGGCCTCGTGCAGGACCCGGCGGGCGCGCTGGGAGGCAAGCACCGCCTCCCTGATCGCGGCGGCGTCCCAGCGCTGGGCCACCTCGGCGGCGAATCCGGCCGCTAGGGCGGCGTGGGCGGGATCGTCGGCCAGGTCGGTGCGCTCCAGCGGGTCGGCCTCCACGTCGTACAGCAGCGGCGGGTCGGTCTCGCAGGCGATGTATTTGTGGCGGCCGCGCCGGATCATGAACATGGGGTGCGACGTCATCTCGGCGGTGTACTCGCCGATCGTCTCGTCGACGGGGTCCTCGCCGCCGGTGGCGCTGGACCAGAGGCTGCGCCCGGCCAGCGGGACGGAGGGTTCCTCGCCGGCGCCGGCGACGTCCAGCAGGGTCGGGAACAGGTCCAGCAACGAGCAGGAGTTGGCGACGCTGCGGTTGGCCACGTCGGGACCCGCCACCACGAGCGGCACCCGCGCCGACCGCTCGTAGAAGCACATCTTGAACCAGGTGCCGCGGTCGCCCAGCATGTCGCCGTGGTCGCTGGTGGCGATGACCACGGTGCGGTCCAACTCGCCCACCTCCGCCAGCGCCGCTGTGAGCCTTCCCAGCCACGAGTCGAAGTAGCTGGTGTTGGCGTAGTAGCCGTGGCGGGCATTGCGGCATTGCGCCTCGCTGTAGCCCACGGTGTCGGCCTCGATGCCTCGGCGGATGCGCCGGACGTGCGGCTCGGGCACCGTCGGCGGATCCTCGGGCAGGTCGATTGCGTCGTGGTCGTAGAGGTCCCACCACTCCGGGCGGGCTACGTACGGGTCATGGGGGTGGATGAACGACGCCACCAGCAGGAACGGCCGCCCGTCGCCGTGGCGCACCAGGTCGTAGACGTGCCGCACCGCCGCGTGGCCGACCTCTTCGTCGTAGTCGATCTGGTAGGTGGCGAGCGCCTGTCCCGCCTCGGCGAGACTGTCCATGTTGTGGTACCACTTGCCGATCCGCTCAGCGGCGGCGTCCCAGTCGGGGGTCCAGGCGAAGTCGGCGGGATAGATGTCGGTTGTGAGACGCTCCCCGAAGCCGTGCAGCTGATCGGGCCCCACGAAGTGCATCTTCCCCGACAGGACCGTGCGGTAACCGGCGAGGCGGAGGTGGTGCACGAAGGTCGGGACCGACGCCGGGAACTCGGCGGCGTTGTCCCAGGCCCCGATCTGCGACGGCGGCCGCCCGGCCAGCATGGAGAACCGCGACGGGGCACACAGCGGCGAGGCACAATAGGCCGCGTCGAAGCGCGCCCCGCGCTCGGCGAGGGCGTCCAGGGACGGCGTGCGCACGAGAGGATGGCCGTAGGTGCCCGTGAAGTGCGGTGCCAGCTGATCCGCCATGACCAGGAGGATGTTGGGCGGCACCATCGGAGGGAAGTTACACCCGGCCCGCACAGCCAACTGTCGCGGGGCGCCTGTGCCGTTCCCTTCTACGGGTGAATCGTGAAGGCCCGACGCCGCTGGGGGCCGTAGCGGTAGATGCGGAAGTCGTCGTCCAGCGACAGTGCGTCGGTGATCGCCAGGCGCTCCATGAGCGCCCAACTCGTACGGTCGGTCAGGGAGAACACCTGATCGCCGAAGGCCGTCAGGGCCAGCGACGCCGCCTCGAGGTCGGCACCGGTCGTGCACTCGACACGGCTGATGCCCGACGTGATCGCCCCCACGAGGCGGTTCGCGGTCCGGCAGTCCTGGCGTGCGTTCACGAGGCTCCACAACTCGGCGAGAACGACGTCGCTCGTGACCAGCTCCCCGGCGTGCCCGGCGAGCAGCGAGGCGGCGACGTGGTTGTCGGCATCGCCGGCGTCGGCGGCGGCGTACCAGATGCTGGTGTCCACGAAGGCGGGCCCCACGGTTCAGCGCCTCCTCGCGGCGAACTTCTCGTTCATCGCCTCGCTGATCATGGCCTGCTTCCCGTCGGCGATCCTCGTACCTCCGCTGTCGAAGATCCCGAAGATGACCGAAGGGTCGCCCGGCGGCGTGCCGTCGGTCAGGTCGTTCGCCACGAGGCGGCGGATGTACTCCGACATCGAGATGCCTTCGCGAGCCGCCCGGCGCTTGGCCTCGGCGTGGTGGTGGTCCGGCAACACAATCATCGTTCTCATGTAGACAGCATAGTCAGCATAGCAGAACTTATGCCGCAGATTCTCGGCAAGCCTCGCAGCGGCCCGGCCGCCGGGCCGTCCGCACCGGCGCCTCGCACCACGTCGACGATCGGCTCCGAACTCATGCGCGGAGCGTACGCCCAGCCGACAACCCCGACAATCGGCACCAGCGGCCCGCCGAGTCGAGGAGCGAAGTGCGCTCAGATCGGGTTGCGCCGCCGAAGTCCGTAGCCCACCATGGCCGGCCGGAGCCGGGTGCGGCTTCCTCCGACCGGCCGCCGGTACCGGCTTGGCGCACGGCCTGCCGCAGCGGTCCGGCGGGCCCGCGCGCTCGGCTCGCTCCTACACCTGCTCGTTCAGTCGGGCGCGCAGGGCCGCAACCTCCGCCTCGGCGGCGCGGCGGGCGGCAGCCTCGGCGGCGAGGGCCTGACGCGTCTCGTCGGGGTCGGCCAGGAACGCTGGATCGTCGAAGCCGGGAGCAGCCACCGAGTCACGGGCGGCAGAGACATCCGCTGGCGCGGACTCTACGCAGCGCCGTCGAGGCCGTCACACCTCGGCGCTACTCGGGCGGGTCACCTGCCGGAACAGACCTACACAGGTTGAGTCGCCCGCGGACTCTACGAGGGCGGATGATAGGAGCGCCTGTAGCCCCAGCAAGTGACCGCTCCGTCAGACCGCAGCGCGCACGAATGATCCCAGCCGGCGGACACCGCGGTGAAACTCCCCGCCGGCGCGACCGCCCGGCCGTCGTCGTCGTCGCCCCAGCAGGTGACCGAACCGTCAGACCCCAGCGCGCACGAATGCCTGTCGCCGGCGGACACCGCGGTGAAACTCCCCGCCGGCGCGTCCGCCCGGCCGTCGTCGTTGTAGCCCCAGCAGGTGACCGAACCGTCCGCTCGCAGGGCGCACGAATGCCTGCGGCCGGCGGACACCGCGGTGAAACTCCCCGCCGGCGCGTCCGCCCGGCCGTCGTAGTCGCGGCGGTCCGGGCAGGGGACGTCTTCGCCCAGTGCGTCCGGGGCCGGCGCCGCGCAATCATGCTCCTCGTAGTTGTAGCCCCAGCAGGTGACCGAACCGTCAGACCGCAGCGCGCACGAATGCCTGCCGCCGGCGGACACCGCGGTGAAACTCCCCGCCGGCGCGTCCGTCCGGGCGTCGTCGTTGCGGCCCCAGCAGGTGACCGAACCGTCAGACCGCAGCGCGCAGAAATGGTACTCGCCGGCGGCCACCGCGGTGAAACTCTCCGCCGGCACGTCCCCCTTGCCGCCGTAGTTGTAGCCCCAGCAGGTGACCGAACCGTCAGACCGCAGCGCGCACGAATGCCTGCCGCCGGCGGACACCGCGGTGAAACTCCCCGCCGGCGCGTCCGCCCGCCCGTCGTCGTTGTAGCCCCAGCAGGTGACCGAACCGTCAGACCCCAGCGCGCACG
>JAPOVS010000075.1 GCA_026708055.1 bacterium
GGCCGCGGCCACTCGTGCGCGCTGGACCGCGACGGCGCCATCACCTGCTGGGGCGTCCTTTTAGCGCCGGCCGCCGGGTAGGAACCCGAGCCGACCGAAGTGCCGGCCTGCTTGTGGCCGCGGCCCGCCAGCGAAGCGCGAGCGGGCGGTCGTCCGCTCGCAGGAGGACCCTCGCACGGCCACCAGCACCTACGACTCGCCAGCGGTCCGCAAGGAGGCGGTCGTGCGTGCGCCGCGTGGCCCGGGATCGCCCGTTCGGCGCGCCCGACAGGACCGCTTGCGAAGTCCTGTCTATCACACGCTCTACTTGTCTAAAGAATTCTCGTAGACACTGATAGACTTTCTAGCGTAGATCCCGTCCAGAACCCGTACTCCCCCGGCGCCGGGCAGCGGCCACCCGAACTGGCCGGCCGCGAGTCCGAGTTGGCCATGTTCGAGGTGGTGCTCGATCGGATTGCCGCGGGACGCGCTGAGCGTGGTGTCCTCCTGACGGGACTGCGAGGCGTCGGCAAGACCGTGCTGTTGGAGGAGTTCCGCTCGTCTGCCGACCGGCGCGGCTGGGTGTCGGCCTTCATCGAGGCCGACTCGGACCGACCGTTTCGCCTCCTGGCGAGCAAGGCATTGACGAGTTCGCTCCGCGCCACGTCGCTGCGGCACCGAACCTCCGCTCGACTCCGAAGCGCCCTCCGGGCGTTCAAGTCATTCTCGTTGCAGGCGTCGGCCGACGGCTCGATCGGCATAGGCATCGATGTTGATCCGCTGGACGGGCGCGCCGACTCGGGCGACCTCGAGCTGGATCTTTCCGAACTGCTGACCGACCTGGGCGAAGCTGCAGCCGACTTCGGCGCCGGTGTGCTGTTGCTCGTCGATGAGCTTCAGGAAGTCCCTCGATCCGATATCGCCGCGTTGGCGGGGGCCGCGCACCGCACGGATCGTCTCCGGCTCCCCGTGGCTGTCTGCGGCGCCGGCCTTCCCAACCTGCCTGCCCTGCTCACCGAGGCCAAGACGTACGCGGAGAGGCTGTTCGCCTACCGCAGAATCGGGACGCTCACTCGATCGGAGGCCGCAGACGCGCTCCGGCTCCCTGCTGAGGCTCTGGCCGTCACCTGGCAGCCCGACGGGCTCGATCACGCCGTCGACGCCGCCGAGGGCTACCCGTACTTCCTGCAAGTCTTCGGGAAACAGATCTGGGACGGTGCTCCGGGCCCCAACGTGATCGCCGACGACGACGCCCGCGTCGGCGTCCTGGCGGCGCAGGGCGAACTCCGGGACAGCTTCTACGGGCCGCGATGGGAACGGGCCACCCCGGCCCAGAAGGCCTACCTCAGTGCGATGGCCGCCGAGGAGACAGCCGACGGCACGGTGCCGAGCGGGCACGTCGCCGCCCGGGTCGGCAAGTCGCACAGGGAATTGAGCACCAGCCGCGACCACCTGATCCGTCGCGGCCTCGTCTATGCCCCCGCACGCGGCCTCGTGGCCTTCACCGTTCCCGGGATGGCTTCATTCATCAGAGACAACACAAGGTGACCCAGCGACCCTCCGCGACGAGACGCGCCAGCGTGTCGCCCGGTTCAGGAAGCGGTGACAGGTAGGCCACCGGCACGCCCCGGACCGTGACCCTGTACGTCTCGCCCTGCGCGACCAGCCGCAGCCACCGGCTGGCGTGCTGGCGAAGTTCGCGCACACCGATCGACTCCATGAGCTACACGATGGCATCAAGGTGAGGCCGCCCGGGGCCTGTCTCCCCCTTGGCAGACCGAAGTCCCCGCTCGTCGGCGGAGGACACCACTGCCGTGGGGCACTTCAGTGGATGGTGCGGCCGCCGTCGACGGGTAGGGCCTGACCCGTGATGAACGAGGCGTCGTCGCTGGCCAGATAGGCGATGGCGGCGGCGATCTCGGCGGGTTCTCCGAGCCGCTCGATCAGGTAGCCCTCGATCGTTCGCGCCCGGCGCGCCTCGGGGTCGTCGGAGGCGGCCACCACTGCGGCGATCATCGGGGTGTTCACCGATCCGGGGCACACGGCGTTGACCCGGATGCCGTCTGTGGCGTGGTCCTTGGCCAGCGACTGCGTGAGGGTGATGACGCCACCCTTGGAGGTGGCGTAGGACACCATGCCGACGAGGCCGCGCAGTCCGGCGAAGGAGCTGAGGTTCACGATCGCCCCGCCGCCTCTGCGGCGCATGTGGGGAATGGCGGCGCGGCAACCCAGGAACACGCCGGTGAGGTTCACGTCCAGCACGCGGTGCCACTGCTCGAGGCTGGTGTCCACGGCGTTGCCGATTCCCAGGATCCCGGCACTGTTGACGAGCACGTCGAGGCGCCCGGAGGTCTCGACGATGGTGTCCAACGCGGCGGTCCAGTGCGCCTCGACGGTCACGTCCACCTCGACGGCCGGGTGGCCGGCCGGCGGCTCCAGCCCCGGCAGCACGGCGGACCAGACAGTCGCCCCCTCGGCCGCCAGCCGCGCCACCGTGGCGCCGCCGATGCCGCCCTCGGCACCGCTCACGACGGCCACCTTCCCCTCGAACCTGCGCATCCCCGTCATCCCGCAGACGCTAGCGACGCGGCTCGGAGGTGCGGCTCAAAGGGGCTGCTCAGTGCAGGGCGATGCCGCCGGTGATGTCGAACTCGGCGCCCGTGGCGTAGCTGCTGGCGTCGCTGAGCAGCCAGACGATGATCTCCGCCACCTCCTGCGGCTCGCCGAGACGGCCCAGCGGGATCATCTCACGCTCGGCCACCTCGATGAGCGCCGGGTCGGTCTGCTCGGTGAGCATGCGGGTGCGCATCGCTCCGGGGCAGACCGTGTTGACGAGGATCCCGTCGGCCGCCCCGAAGTTGGCGAACATCTTGGTCATCACCGCCACAGCCCCCTTGGTGGTCTCGTACAGCAGCGAGGTGGTGGTGAACCCGCCCTCGTAGACGCCGGTGGAGGTGACGTTCACGACCCGCCCCCAGCCGCGGGTGGCCATGTCGGCCATGGCGGCGCGCATCAGCAGCAGCGGCGCCCGGGCGTTGATGTGGTACACGAAGTCGAACCGCTCGCCGGTGATCTCCTCCAGCGGCGTGCGGAACAGCACGGCGGCGGCGTTCACCAATGCGTCCACCCGCCCGAAGTGCGCCACCGCCTGCGGCACCACGGACTCCACCTGATCGGCGTCACCCAGGTCCACGACGATGCCGTGCGCCTCGGCGCCCAGCGCCCGCACATCGCTCAGCGTCCCCTCCAGGGCGTCGGTGCGATTGTCCACCAGGGCGAGCCGGTAGCCGCCCCGCTCGGCCAGGATGCGGGCCGCGGCGCCGGCCAGACCGCCGCCCGCCCCGGTGAGGAGCGCCACCCGCTCGGGTCCACTCGAGTCGCTCATCGTTGCCTCCTGTTCGGTCGTTCTAAGCAGCCCCGGCTCGGCACGGTCGGCCCACCGGTCCAGAGCGGGCGCTCTCTCACTCGAGAACTCATCCTCGCCGCGTTCCTTCCTCGAACTCGGACCGTGCAAGCTTCGCACGGGTAGCGGCGACGGCTTCGGCGTCAATCGCGCCTCCGGTATTCGGGAGTTGCGCTCGCCGCCGCACCGCGAGGCCGGTGTGGAAGACTGCTGAGGTTCGACGTCGACCCTGGGGCCGCGGAAGCGACATGACGATCTCTGGTGTCTCGAGTCGGCTCGGCACCATAACGCGGCCTCGTTGTGTCGGTTGTGGCGGAGGGGTCGGGGCATGGTCGGGATGGTGAGGCAGGCTGTCGCCGCCGAGGGGCTCGCGCGGGGCCAGCGGCTCGTGTTGCCGGGCGAGGCAGGGGTCGTCGTGCTTCGAGGGATCGAACGGCGAGCTGACGGTGTGGACCTGTTCGTCGCTGACGGCGACGCTGTTCGCGAAGTGTCGCTCACACAGGCTCGCGTCGAACAGATCCGGGTGGTCACCCAGGACGGTGCAGCGGCACCCGAGGTGGTACTGGCTGGGTTGTGGAACGAGTGGATGCTGAGCGCGGTCCGCTCGGCCGGCTCTACGGTGCTGGCGTCCACCACGTTGCGGCCGTTGCCGC
Source organism: bacterium (assembly GCA_026708055.1). Taxonomy (NCBI): domain Bacteria; species bacterium. The sequence goes on from JAPOVS010000075.1 coordinate 4,036, forward strand.
ATCAGATGGCGGCAGTGTACGGAAAGATGATCACCCAGCCGCTGCTGCGGTTCCTGCTGGCCGATGAGCCCGGCACAGGCAAGACCGTCATGTCTGGACTGTGGCTGCGGGAGGCGCAGCGCAAGGGCCTGGTAAAGCGGGCCCTGGTGGTCTGCCCGGCGCATCTGGCGATCAAGTGGAGGGCCGACTTCGAGAGGTTCTTCGGCGGAGGGCTGAGGGAGGTGACCGCGGAGACCGTCCGCCAGCGAGCCCTGTCGGTGCCGGGCGAGGACCTGTGGGTAGTGTCGCTGAACCTGGCCGCGGTGAATCCGACGGTGCGCGAGGCGCTGCATCCCGACAAGGCGGGATGGGACGCCATCATCTTTGACGAGGCGCACCGTATGACGCCAACAGCCGAGACGCTTTACAGGGTGGGCAGGGAGCTGTCCGCGAAGGTTCCCCACGCGGTGTTCCTGACCGCGACTCCCCATCGGGGTGACGAGTGGTACTTCCGGGAGTTGCTGCACCTTGTCGACCCCGACGTGTTCCCGACGAGCCGGGCACCTGACAGCGGCCTGCCCAAGCGTCCGCGCCCTGACAGCGGCCTGCCCAAGCGTCCGCGCCCTGACAGCGGCAAGCCCCGGGCCGGCGCGCCGTTGAAGCCGGGGCCGCTGCATTTCCTGAGACGCATGAAGGAGGAGCTAGTCGACTACGACTCGCGCAGCCTGCTGTTCAAGGCACGCGAGGCGCAGAACATCAGGGTGCCGATGAACTCCGACGAGCAGCGCTTCTATGACTGGGCGCAGGAGTTGGTGGCCGAGTACTTCCATGAGCGTGGCCGTGCCCTCGCCGCCATGGTGTACGGCAAGCGGTCCGCTTCCTCGTTGTATGCGCTGAGAGAGACACTGCGGCGACGCTTGGCCAAGATGGGCACCGCGGACGTGCTCGGCGGTGAGGACGATCCCGACGATGAAGACGAGCGAGAGGAGCGGGTCGTTGCCGCAGGCTCGGTCAACGCCCGCGAGGAGAAGAAAGCCATCGACTCGCTGTTGGCTGAACTGCAACCGCTGCTCGGGTCCGGCTCCGGGCAGTTGACGCTCGGCGACCTGGACGTCTCCAAGTGGGCACCGATGCTGAAGTGCCTGCGCGGCAACGGCGTCGCTGCCGGCTCAGGTCAGCAACTCGTGGTGTTCACCGAGTACGCGGACACCGCCAAGTGGCTGGTGCGCATGTTCATTGCTGAGGGCTTCGCCGCCGAGGAGTATTCCGGCACCTTGGACCACGCCGAGCGGGCGGCTATCCAGGCGCGGTTCATGGACGGCGGTTTCGAGGTGATCGTCTCCACCGACGCCGGCAACGAGGGAATCGACCTGCAGGCCGCGCACGTGCTCGTGAACTGGGACATCCCGTGGTCGCTGGTGCGCCTGGAGCAGCGGATGGGCCGCATCCACCGCATCGGCCAGCAGCACAAGGTCAACCTCTACAACCTCGTCGCGCTCGGCACCCGAGAGGGACAGGCTCACGAGAAGCTGCTGGATCGGCTCATAGAGGCAGCCAACGAACTCGACGGCAAGATGTTCGACAGCCTCAACGCCATCATGGAGCGCATCCGCACCGGCGCCGGCGCCTACGAGCCCGAGAGACTGCTTCGGCTCTTCTACGATACCGACTCCGGCGCATCGGTCGGCGGAGACTGGCCGACGCTGGAGCAGATACGGCAGGCCCGTGACGACTACTACGCCGAGGTGCGTGCGCTGAGCACCAGAGTCGACGAAGCAGCCGCCAATGCCGCCTGCCACGACGACCACACCGCCCGCGTGAATCCGATCATCGTCGAGCTCTTCCTAGTCCGCATCGCAGACGGCGGACTGCTGCGACGCAGCCGCGCTCCCGTAGACGACGAGGGCTTCTACTACCTGACGGCCTCACAAGCTGAGCACGGCTGGCAACTCCCCGAAGCGCTGCACCCCAGCGACGGCAGCGCCCTTGTCGCCACCCGAGCCGACACCCGCCACAAGGCGATCGCCGGCGGCCGCAAGCGCGCCGCGGACGCGGTGATGCTCGGACCGAGCGACCCTGGACTTGCAGCGCTCATCGGTAGCCTGCGCGAACGGGTCAACCCGGAGATGTGGCAGGGCGCGACCCTCTACGACGAGAGCGCCCGCGATGACTGCACTCTGTTCGTCTACGAATGCGACATCGCCGAGGGCTCCGACAGCACGGACCCCCGGCACCGTGAACGCACCAGCACGGCGTCATGGCTCATACGCGTCGACGGCACCGGCTCGGCGCGTCCGGTGTCATGGGACACGCTGCCAAACCTCGCCGCTGCGCCCGACCTGGCACCCGTCCCGCTCTCAATCGAGACCGCCGAGACCGCCGAGACCGCGGCCGTCCGAGCGGCCGACGCCGAACGCGACCGGCGCGCCACCATGCTTGACGGCTGGGTCAAGCAACTCTCCAACCAACTGCGGCGCCTGCCGAACGACCTCACCGACCAGATCCCCGACGCCAAGCGCAGGACAACAGCCCGAGCACGCATCGAATCGACCATCCGCCACCGACTGAACGACGCCAAGACCGCCGCGCGAGTCACACGAGGTGAGCCTCGGCGCGTCGGATGGGCACACATCGTCGCCTCCGCCGCACGCGACGAACCCGAAGAGGCCGCGGACGAACAAGCTGCCAGCGAAGCGGTGTCGATGCGCCTGGTCGCAGACCTCCTCGAGGGCGACAGCTGGCACGTCGAAGACGTGCACACCCAAGGCCGCGGCTACGACCTACACGCCGTGCGAGGGGCCGAGCAGAGATGCGTCGAGGTCAAAGGGCGCGCAGGTCGAGCGTCCGCCACCGGCATCGCCCTCACCGGAGGCGAACTCGCGCAGGCCGCACAACTCGGAGACGATTACTGGCTGTATGTGGTGGACCAATGCGCCGACGGCACCGGAAACCTCTACGGCGCGTGGCAGAACCCGATCCAGACGTTCCAAGGAGGCTTCACCGGCGTCCGGCTGTGGCGACTGCCCGGCAGCGAACTCAAAGCCGCCCTCGGCAAGCAGGGCGACATCTCGTGATCAGGTTCCCGCAGCCTTCACGCTTGCGCCTGCTACAGTCGTCTCGGTGACGCAAGGGCATCAGAGGATGCAGGCGGCACTGCCCAGCTTTCGACGCCCGCCCGTTGTCGAGATGGTGATCGGCGCGCAGATGGTCGGCGCGGTGCCTCACTCACTTCAGGCCTTGGGCAAGTTCGCGGCCGCCCTCGCGGCTGAGGGTCTGTCGGTGCAGGAGGCGATGCCCGCTGTGAAGGTTCGCCCCGAGCGCGCCGACCCTGCTGAGACGCCTGTCGGAGCCTCGCTGGATGTTTTGCTCGGCTCAGGGGCTCCGCCTGTGCGACACATGATGCGCAACGCTGCGGGCGACGAGATGGTGCAGGTGCAAACAGACTGGATCGCGGTCAACTGGCGCAAGGCGTCCCAAGACGCGGAGTATCCGCGCTGGCCGCGCCGCTGGGACACGTTCGAGCGCCGTGCTCGGCTCGCGGAGACTTGTTTCGGCGGCGGCGACTTCCGGTTCGGGGGCGTCGAGGTCACCTACCTGAACCACATCGAGTTGGACGACGCTGCGGCGCTGCACAGACACCCCGCTCGGGCGCTGTCGTTCCTGGCCGCGGACGATGAGTTCACTGACGGCTTTCTGGGCCCCGCCGAGCGTTGTCACGCCGGTCTGGACTTTCGAATCGGCCAGTCCGGATGCGACACACCAGCAGGCTGGCTGAGCGTTTCGGCCAGTCCCGCGTGGCACGAGAAGCGCCTGCATCCGCTCTTGGTTCTGACGCTGACGGCGAGAGGCAACCCGAGGTCGCCTTCGTTGGAGGGCGTTCGAGAGTTCGCCCATCTCGCGCGGGAGTGGATCGTGCGCGCCTTCGCGGATCTGACCACGCTGGAGATGCACGCCGAATGGGAACGCGAGGACGGAGAGTCCGACAAGGGAGCCGCACCGTGACGATCGCAGAGTCGCATTCTGGAAGCCGTCTGCTGAGTACGAGTTGGCCAGTCACAGCAGCTTACGGGCCGACATCGGGATTCTTGGCCGACGAGGCCCTGCATTTCGCGAACGGCCCGGCCCTCACTCGGGTCGCCGCGGCCCCGGAGCGACCGCAACCGCCCGTGCTGTCGGCCGGCTGGGCATACGGCACGCTGCGTGAGATGGAGTCGCTGGGCGACGACTGGGACGGTCATGGCGCCCTGGCACCTTCTGGCGAGGCGTTGACTCGCGCCCACGAGTTCCTCGTCACCGTGGAGACTTGGCCTCCTCGCGCGCTGCGCCCGGACGTGATGGCTTCGACGGAAGGGGGAGTCCTGGTCGAGTGGGACGCGGACGGCGCCGAGATCATCATCGAGTTCCCTTCCCGGGGCTGCGTGAACGTGTACCTCAAGACGGCCCGGATCGAGGCAGAGGGACCGGTCCGAGATCACCTCGCCGACTTGTCCGAGGCGCTGTCCCACATTGTCCGCCTGACCTGATGCAACTGCTGGCGTGCTGCAAGACCCCTGTGATGTCTTCGAAGACGATCCGACCGTTCTTGACTCCGACGTCCTGTACCGGATGGTTCGCTACGACACCGTTCATTGGGATGGCGAGACCGCGGTGCGGGCGCGGACGAATGCGTTCCAGGATCAGCCTCCTTTACGGGCACAGCAAATGGGATACCCGGCCGTAGCGCTCTCGGTGTATCTCGGTTCGGTCCTCCAGCGCGACGGAATCGATCCGGCGAGTTTGGTGGAGGACGGCCGCTGGCGGGGCGGATACGGAGTCGCGAGCATCACCGCAGGGCAAGCCCGCCTCGAAGGCCAGGGCGTGGCACGAGATCCACTGCCGGACAGCCCCGCCCACTGCCTCGTGTTCGCACGGTCAGGCCGCAAGAAGACGAACGGTCAGAGCAAGGCACTCGCTCGCCATTCGGTCATCGTGGTGCCGCCTCCCCGATCAGCGAGCGCAAGGTGACTCGGCGCGCTTGCCGTGTGAGCAGGCGGAAAGGCCGAGACGACGGAGCCGTCTCATGACCACACGGATGATCGAACGATGGTTCCCCTGCGGCGAGGTGTCTTATCAGTGCGCTGGAAGGGGCTGGGGTAGCGGGTTCGCCGAGAAGAGCCTGTTCACCTGGTTCGCGTCGCGCCCGCTGGCTCAGGCGAAAGCGGCCGTCGTGTGCTCGCTGCTGCCCTGGCCCGACGACGAGCACAAGGACGAGCAGGAGCGTCTGAAGCGCCTGGTTCGCGGAGCGATGCAGGGCTACGACGCCAGCAACAGCGAGCTGCGCAAGGAGCTGGCGAAGCACTACCCGGACGGTGCCAGTATGTGTGATCCGTTCTCGGGACGGGCCATGATCCCCCTTGAAGCCGCCCGGCTCGGCGTGCGGTCGTGGGGCATCGACTACTCGCCGGTGGCGACCCTCGCGGGCAAGCTGCTGGCCGAGTATCCGCTGCGCGACTGGGACTGCGAGCCCGGCCTGCCCTTTGACGGCTACCCAGACCACGAAGCTCGACATTTCACCGAGCCGCGGCTGCTTCGCGACGTGCGCTTCGTGCTCGACCTAGTGGGGCAGCGCTACGAGGACGCGATGGGCGAGTTCTACCCGGTCGTGAACGGCAAACGCCCTTGGGGTTACGTGTGGGCGGTCACGCTGCCCTGCACCAACTGCGGCAACCGGTTCCCGCTCACCGGCAGCCTCGAACTTCGCAGACCCAGACCCGCCAAGGCCGGCAGACACCCAAAGCCCGCCGATCCAGGCCAGTCCTATCGGATCGTCGCAGATGCGTCAACGGGTCGGTTCCACACCGAGGTTCACGACGGGCCGCCTGAGGGCGCGCCGACGCTTGTCAAGACCCCCGGCCGCAGGGGCAAGACCGGCGTTTGCTGCTTCTGCTCCAACCCTCATCCCCTCGACACCCTCAAGCGGATGATGCGCGACGGCCTGAAGGACGACGCCATGCTCGCGGTCGCCGACTGCGACGACTCCGTCGGCAAGGGCTACCGGGCGCCAGCAGCGGCCGATCTCGACGCCATTGTGCCGGTAGCGGCTGCGTTGGCAACAGAACCTCCCTTCGGACGCGGTTTGCCCGCAGTCCCGACCGAGCGACTCGATCCCGGCCTGTCGGCGTTCATCGGCCCGGCCGGTTACGGCTACCGATCCTGGGGCGAGTTGTGCAACGCCCGCCAGACGCTCGGGTTCGTGCGGTTGGCCCGCATCATCGACGGCCTGCACGGGGAGCTAGTGGCGGGAGGAGCAAGCATCGAGTACGCCGCGGCGCTCGCCAGCTATGGGAGCTCCAATCTCGCAAGGCGCATGAAATACAGCAGTCGGAGCGCGACACTTCAGATACCGGAGCAAGCAGTTGGCCATATTTTCTTCAATGACTCTGGGATTTCGCACAGCTTCGACTATTTCGAGACTGGCTGCGGGAAGGGTCCTGGTACGTGGGCTTCCTTCGCCACGCAGACGGTTCGCTACATGGGGAGACAGGTCGCGCGAAACGCAGGACGTAGCGCCACGATCCAGCGCGGCACAGCAACCGAGTTGCCGCTGCCGGACGGCTCTCTTGATGCGGTGATGACCGACCCGCCCTACGACGCCATGATCAACTACTGCGACTCGTCGGACTTGATGTATGTCTGGCTGAAGCGGGCACTGCGGTCAGCGCATCCCTGGTTCGGGGCCACGACCGATCCTCACGGCCTGCAGGAGAAGACCGAGGAGGCGGTCATCAGGTTCGGCTCGGTCGGAGACGACCACCGCAGCGAGGCCAACTACCGGTCGTGCATTACCAAGGCATTCGAGCAGGCGCGCCGAAAGGTCACTGCTGACGGGGTGGTGACCATCGTGTTCGGCCACGGCGACCCCGACGCATGGGCGAGGGTGCTGACAGCGGTCTCCGACGCGGGCCTGGTGCTTACGGGGTCGTGGCCGTGCAGCACCGAGAAGGGAGGCAAGCAGACCGGCGAGTACATCGACAACACGATCGTGATGGCTTGCCGCGCCGGTGCCGCGGACCGCCCTGTGGGCGATGTGCGATACGTGGACGACGCGGTGCGGGCGGAGATCGCGAATCGTGTGCCGGCATGGACCGCAGACGGGCTGGCCGACTCGGACCAGCGGATGGCGGCGATTGCCCCGGCGATGGAGGTTGTGGGCCGCTACTGCGAGGTACGCGACTTCACGGGCGCCCCGGTGCCGATACAGCACTTCCTGGGGTTGGCGCACAAGGCCGTGGAGGAGGCCGCCGATGTGCGCATTGACAAGTTCCGTCTCGCCGACTTCGATGAGCGCACCCGCTTCGCGCTGTCTTGGGCGCGCCAGCACGGCAGGCGGGTGGCAGCGGGCTCCGAGGCGCGGTGGCAGCGGCTGTCATACGACATGACCGAGAAGGATGTGGGCGGCATCATCCAAAAGGTCAAGGGCGGGCCGAGGCTGGCCTTCGGGGATGAGATCGCCGACAAGCTTGACCTGCATGCCAACAGCGCCGTCGTAGACATCGCGCTAGCGGTAGCAGCCGAGGGCCGCGCCCTGGCGGAGATCGCCGAGGCGTTGCATGCGCTGGACCGCGAGAACGACGAGATGCTGTGGGCGGCGATGGCGGCACTGGCCCGCGCCGTCGGCGAAGGCGACCGCGACGGGCAGACCTGGACGTGGGTGGTGCGGCAACGAAACCTCATCTGTGACCGTGCGCTGCGCGCCCGCGACGCGCAGGAGCGAGAACGGGAGCGCATGACCTCAGAGGCGGCGCAAGGCACGATCTTCTAGCAGAGAGAGGACGAGTCCATGTCCAGCACAAGCGCGCCGTGGTGGGAAGTCATCGCACTACGCGACGAGGTCACAGCCAGCGACGGCGCAATCGACGATGTGCAGATGTCGCTTCACGACGCCGTGTTCGGCAGGCAGGGAGTCGGTGCGGGGCGCACCCCTTACGCCGACGCCAGCTACTACGGCGACATAACCCATCCGACGGGGAACCTTGTGGAATTGATGGCGCGTGTCGCGGTGCGCCTCGGAGTGCCGGGCTCGACTCGGACGAGCGCCATGTGGCGGCTGAACCAGGCGATGGGCGGCGGCAAGTCGCACGGTCTCATCGGCTTATGGCATCTCGCCGCGCACCCCGAGACGCTGGCTCTCTGCGACCTCGGCAGGAAGGTGATGTCGTCTGCGGAGGACATCGCCGGGCGGGGACAGGTGCGCGCCGACCTCGGCAACCCGATTTGCGTTGTTCTGGACTGCGACAACACCACCGCCGCCGAGGAAGACTTTGGACCGGCCAACCGGCTCGGGGAGCGGTTCCTGTGGCGTCTCTTCGACAAAGACGGACACCGCTACGACAAGTTCAAGGCGCACATCACCAGCAAGGCCAAGATGGCCGAGGCGCTGAGCAGCGTCGACCGACCCGTGCTGGTGTTGATCGACGAGATCATGGACTACGTCAGGGTCACCGCGGCCGCAAACCCCGACGGCGCGGTGCTGGACATGGCCTTCCTGAGGGTGCTGCTCGATGTGGTCAACGATGTGCCCAACTGCGTCGCGGTGGTGGTGATGATCGCCTCGGACAAAGACGACATGGCCATGAACCGCGAGGGCGAGAAGCACCGCGCCGAGATGGAGGCCCTGCTGACCCGCAACGCTCGCACCACCTCTGTCACCGGTGGAGGCGACTTCGCGGAGATAATCCGACGCCGCCTGTTCGCCACCCGAGCGCCGGTGGACGCCGCGCGCGCCACAGCGGAACGGTTCCTCACTGGCATGAGCGCCTCATGGCAGGCCAAGGTGATCAAGAAGCTCCGCGGCTACAGCGACTCGGAGTTCCGCCGGCGCGTCGAGCGCTGCTACCCGTTCCACCCCGACCTCATGGCGCTGGCCGAGGACGAATGGGCACAGCACGCCGGGTTCCAGCGGGTGCGTTCCATCATCAGGGTCTTCGCATCCGCGGCGCACGAGCAGGCGAGCCGTGCCACCGCGGGCGAGTGGGCACCCGAACTCATCGACACCGGTGACCTGCCGTTGCAGTCCAACCTGCTGCGGGAGTCGCTGCTCAGCTCGGGCCTTGTCGCCGACGACAAGACCCAGGCGAACCTGCGCGAGGTCGCCAGCGTGGACATCATCGACCCGCACAACCCCGAGCGGGGAGCGGCCCGCCGCCTCGACACAGTCCGGGACGAAAGTTGGACGCTGCACAACCCAAGGCCAGCTGAGCGTATGGCCACCGCGCTGTTCCTTCGGTCGCTCTGCCCCCGCGCCAACGGCGCGCGCGGTGCCGCCGAGCCGGAGCTGCTAGCCGCTTCGTTCGTTCCTGGAGGCAGCTACGGTCCCGGTGATGCCGAGGCAGTAGCCACTCAGCTTCTTGAGACCGACGACGGTCTGGCGTCGGTTGACGTGCTGCCCGGCCGCGGCGGCGCTGCGAGGCGGTGGGTGTTCGAGACACGCAAGACCCTCGCGATGCTCACCCGCGCCGAGAAGAAGACTGTAAGCGAAGCCGACCGCGATGCGGCAGTCACCGAGCGAGCCTTCGAAATCGCCGCCTCGGGGCCCTTCGACAAGATCGTGACGGTGGCTGGCGGCGCGATCCAAGCCGACGAAGTCACCACAGAAGACTGCCGCGGGGTGCTCGAGCAGGCAGGCGTTGACGACAAGCATCAGACCAGGCTAGTGGTGCTCGACTCCCGCTGGTTCTCCCTGTTCAACGGCAACGACTCCGCCACCCGCGAGTCTCTGCAGTCAGCGATGGGCGTCGGCCCAGATCCGATGAGCGTTCAATGGGCATCATCAGCGGTTTTCGCGTGCTCCCACACCGCGGTGCGGCAACAGGCCCGAGGCCTTGCAGCCGAATGGCTGGCCCGTGAACGAGTCGCCTCGCTTCCCGCGGTTCAAGCCGACGACGACATGGGAAAGCGGGCACGCGAAGAAGCCGATGAAGCCAAGAAGCGCCTCGACAAGATGGTGCGCCAGTGCTATAAGCACATCGTCTATCTCGCCCCAAAGGGCGAACATCAACGCGACATTGCCTTCCTGCGGCTCCGCAAGGACACCCAGAGCGCCCTCAGCGGGGCAGACGTCTGGGGCGAACTGCGCGAAGAGCGCAAGGCGTTCCGCGAAGGCGAGTTCGACCGCGGTGTGCTGCTGCACAACTTCAAAGACAACGACTACGGCCGACCATTGTCAGAGATGCGCGACAGCTTCTGGTCGAGCCCCCACAAGCCGCTACTGTTCTCCGGAGCCGGCGAACTGCGCGACGCCCTCTTCGACGCCATCAAGAGCGGAGACTTGGAACTCATCGGACCGAGCGGCGAGCTCCATGAGGTCCACACCGGCGGCGACATCAACCTCTCGTCGTACAGCATCAGAATCCACAGGGCCACCTGCCCCGCCTGCGGCAAGCCCTCACGAGAATGCGAGGGTCATCCCACCTGCCAGGAATGCCAACGGCCCGTAGACGCCTGTATCTGCGTCGAGCCCGGGCCAGAGCCGAAACCCCCACCTTTAGCGGCCCCGACGGCCCCGGCCAAGAGGCACTGGCAGATCACCCTCAACATCAATACCGCGCTCCACCCCGACGCCGCCTCCGAAGAGTTCGTCCATCTCCTGCGCGAACTCACCAACCGCATCGACGACGGCATCGTCGAACACATCACCCAGACGACCATGGTCACCATCACCGGCGAACAAGCCGACGCCGATAGGCTCGAAGCCCTCGCCAAAGAAGCCGGAACCAGTGTAAACGTCACCCCCATATGAGGCGCAGATGACTCCAAGGCCGCCTTGGTCGCGGCGAAAGAACCCTGAGAGTCTGGAGAGATTCTTCGCTCTGCGAGCGGGAATACCTAATGGGCTACTGAACTCCCTGCTGGACTTTGTGGCGCAATATTTTACAATCGATTATTCCGTAAGGATTGAACGCACAGAGCACCTGGCACGCTTGACTGAGCGCACGCTTCCACGAGACTGTTCGAGTCTATTGAACTTGTTCTGCCAGGACGAGGAACTCCTTCTGGACGCGATCGATCATGCGCTACGCTATCCCGACGTGCGGCAACGGGATACCTACATCGAGCACAACCCCCACGATTCAGCGCGAACGCTGAAGTCTCACTTGGCCGATGCCCGCAGTGTCTACGATGTGTTTCACATCAAGGACCTTGAATACGAACTCGGTTACCGTCAGCCGTCAGAAATCACAACCCTAATCGAGGATGTTGTATCCAGTCGCACAAGAGCGGCTGAACACCTGCAGCGAGCTTGGTCACTGGCCTTCTCACGCGACCCCGAACTTAACTCTGCATGTGTGGAGGCCGCAAAAGCTATCGAAGCAGCTGCCAGAGACACAATTGAACCAAACAATTCGAGAGCGACTCTTGGCACAATGATTGCGGCAATGAAAGCCAAGCCCATGAAATGGACCACAGATCTGACCTCCCCAGACCTCGATGGGATAGAAATAGTCATCAACCTGATGACTACAGTCTGGAAGGGCCATCTCCGACACGGAAACCCCAATGAACCGCTTGACGTAACAGGACAACGATGCGAGATGATCGTTCATACGGCGGCACTCCTCGTCCACTGGTTCTCGTCGGGGCGAGTGAAGCAGGCGTGAAACCGGAGCTTCGGTTCTCAGCGATGAGTGATTCCGGCGAGAGGCACCCCGTTGGATGAGCTTCCGGGCGATGCTGTTGGCAATAGACGGTTGGCAATTCTCTACCAACACGCTCGGTTCACCCCTCCAGAGCGGACTACGTCAGCCCAAGAGATCATCCTCTCCAGAGTGCTCCCACGGCTCTGGGGACGGCCGGTCAGCCCCAAGGGGCGGGGATGGGCAGGTCGGTGACCGACAGCAGGCCCGGGCGCGCGGCCACGACGTGGGGGATGAGGTTGACCAGCACGGCCATCGTGGTGGCCTGGGGGTTGAAGCCGGGGCGGACGACGGCGTGCAGGTTCGGGTCGCCGATGACATTGTAGGAGTCCTCGGGGGCCAGGCCGATGGAGGCCAAGTCGACGTGGCCGAGGAACGTGGCCTGGAACCACGGCTCGTCGCCGTCGACGGTGTAGCCCGAGGTGACCTGCTTGAATCCCGCGGACTGGCCCGGGGCGATCGGCACGGCCACGGTGTCGATGGCTTCGGTCGCCGGGATCGGATCGATCGTCTCACCGAAGCGATCCACGCTGGTGTCGAAGCGCCGGGCGAAGGTACGCATGGTGTGCGGGTAGCCGATGTGGCCGTAGATGCGCCCGGCCGCCACGCCGGCGGCGTGCTCGTCGGGGTCGAAGCCGAGCCCGAGGCGCCGCTGCACCGTGTGGCTGAAGCCCGACAGGTCCACCACCCGGCGCACCTCGATACGGTCCACGCGGCAGGCCGCGCCAGTCAGCGCCAAGCCCAGCACTTCGTAGATGTAGCCGGGGTTGGCCCCGGCGCCTATGACGGTGACGCCGGCCGCGCGGGCTCTGGCGTCGATGTCGGCGGAGAAGTCGGGATCGATCGCCCAGGCGTAGCCCATCTCCTCGGCGGTGCACATGACGTTCAGCCCGGCGTCCACCCCGGCGGCGATCTCGTCGGCGACCTCGGCGACGAACGAGGTCGTGGCGATGAGCAGCACGTCGGCGGGCACCGCCAGCGCCGTCTCCCGATCGGTCACGGTCACGCCGATCGGCTCCCCGGTCGCCAACTCGCCGATGTCGGATCCCACCAGGGCGGGATTGCGGCTGCAGGCCGCCACCACGTCCCCGCCATGCCGGCCGAGGACCAGCCGGGCGACGTTCCGCCCCACGCCGCCGACGCCGCACAACACGAGTCGGATCTCACTCATCGCGCACCTCGCAACCACTCCGGGCAGGGAGTCGCCGCTACAGCTGCAGCGAACCCGGCACCATGTCCCGACCGCGTCCCCGCGACACTAACCCCGCCGCGATGAGGCGTCGACGAAACACCCTGCCCCGAGCCGCCGGTCGGGAGCTGAGTGCCGGGCTCAGCGACCGACTCTCCCGCTCAGTGTCCCTCGACCAGTTCCAGGAAGTCCTCGCAGGAGAGCACAGGTATGTCGTACTCGCGGGCCTTGCGGGCCTTGGTCGACTGCGAGAGCGGGTCGGCAGCGACAAGGAGAGCGCACTTGCGGGTCACGCCAGCGACCGGCACCAGCCCGGCAGCGGAGGCGGCGCCCTCGAGCGCATCCCGCGCGATCACCCTGCCGTCGATTCTGCCAGTGCCGGTGAAGCAGACGCGCTGTCCGGGCACGAGCCCACGACGGGCGGACCGGTTGTCGGGAGACTCAGATCCTCGAACGCAAGATCGAGCGAACGGGCGACTCTTCTCGCCAGGTCGGCCTCAGTCGAAGGCCGCTCCGATCCGCTCGAACTCACCTCTCAGCATCCTGAGATCGAAGTGAATGTTGTGGGCCACGATGACCGAGCCGTTCAGCCGCGCTGCGATATCCCGTGCCAGATCCGCGAACCGCGGCGCCGCCTGCAGCATGGCCGGAGTGATCCCGTGGACATGCACTGGTCCGGGATCCCGACCGGGCTGCACGAGCGTGTCGAACTCGTCCACCACCTCACCGGCGACGACGGTCAGAAGAGCGATCTCGACGATCCTGTCCGACCGGGCGAAGCCGGTGGTCTCGGTGTCGAGAACGGCGAAACGCTCCATCCGGGCACCCGGTTTGATCATTCTCCGTCCTCGCTTCCGGGATTGGGTTGCTTGGCGAGCGCGGAGGCCATGAGGCCCGAAGGCACCGCGACGATGCCCAGGCCGAACAACACGAGCACCATCGCTAGGAGCTTGCCGCCTACGGTCGTCGGCGCGTAGCCCTCGGCGCCGGAGGTCATGGAGGCCACCGCCCAATAGGTGCATTCGAAGATGTTGCCGTAGTGGGGATTCACCTCGTGCTCGAACTCGTAGATGCCGTAGGAGGCGAGAAAGGTCAGCACCGCGGTGGCGCCCATATAGATGGTCAGCTCGTCGCGGATGTCGGTGAACGCCGCCTTGAAGCGGTCGATGGCGCTGCTGAGCCGCACCAGCTTGAGGACGCGCACGGCCCGCAGGATCCGCAGAATCTTGACTGAGCGAAGCCCCACGAGGCCCGGAGCCCCTGCCAGCACGGCCAGCAGGTCCACCAGCCCGAAGAACGAGAACATGTATCTGCGCCGCGGCCGAGCGGCGACCAGCCGAGCCGCGTACTCCAGGCAGAACACCACCCAGATCGCCAAATCCGCCGTCCGGAGCCAATGGAAGGCAGTCGAGGAGCGATCGACAGTGGTCTCGGCCACCAGAACTCCGATGGAGGCCAGGACCACCAGCGCCAGCCCGCCCTCGACGAGGCGCCCGCGGCGCGTGGCGATGTCGAACGGATCCCGGAGAATCCGCCCGGACATCAAGCCGGATCCCCAGGCGCCTGCACGGCGCGCCAAAGTAGCAGGGGGTTGTGACACTCCTCTGGGCGAAAGCGCCCCAGGGAGACGGGCACACAGATCAGTCCGACGACAGAACCTTGCGTGAATTGCTGGCGTTGTGCGCGAGCAGACTGCTCAAGAATGCCGCGGACGCCCCGAGCCGAATGTCATTCAGGGGAAGGCATTTCCCGGACCCCGTCCCGGTGCCTGCCCCAAACTCAATCCGGTGTCGGGGTCCGGGACTCGATCACGCGATCGGCGTGGACCGTGGATCATTCAGCAGTCTCGGTGGGCACGTCCTGGCTTCGGCGGCCGACAGCAGCAGGTGCACTGACGAGCCGCGGTGCCTGCGATCGGTCCGCCCGCCCGGCAATGTCCACCGCCGACCGGGCCTTTCTCCCCTCGGATTCCCCAAGACTGTCACACCACTCGTGTAGGTTGCACACAGGCGCTGACCGGGAGATTTCCGCAGTTCCCCTTGGTCGGCCGGCACTTCGGGACCGTCTGGGAGGCAGCGTGAGCACACCGGCGAAGCGCGGGAGCACCGCTACGTCCACCTTCGGGGTGGGTCGGCGGGAGGCGCATGACTCCTCCGCCTTCTACAGCCGCTTCCCCGTGCCGGAGACCAGCGAGGATGCAGACATCGCCCGTCCCAGCTGCGTCGACCGGCTCTGGGTGGGCGACGCCCGCGACATGGACCGCTACGGCGACATCGCCGACTCTTCGGTGGCGCTGGTCGTCACCTCCCCGCCGTACTACGCCGGCAAGGAGTACGAGGAGGCCGTCGGCGAAGGCCACATTCCCGCCAGCTACCTGGACTACCTGGAGATGCTGCACGACGTCTTCGCGGAGTGCGTGCGCAAGCTGGAGCCCGGCGGGCGGATCGCCGTCAACGTCGCCAACCTGGGGCGCAAGCCGTACCGGTCGCTGTCCGCCGACGTGATCGACATCCTGCAGAACCGCCTCAAGCTGTTGCTGCGCGGCGAGGTCATCTGGCAGAAGGCCCGCGGCTCCACCGGCAGTTGCGCCTGGGGCTCGTTCCAGCGGCCGGGCTCGCCCGCCCTGCGAGACCTCACCGAGCGCGTGGTCATCGCCTCGAAAGGCCGCTTCGACCGAGCAAGATCGCTTGACGCGCGAGCAGCCGCCGGCCTGCCCGCCACGGGCTCGGCCACGGCCGACGAGTTCATGGAGGCAACGACCGACGTATGGGAGATTCGGCCGGCCTCGGCGACGCGGGTCGGGCACCCCGCTCCGTTTCCCATCGAGTTGCCGCAACGGCTGATGGATCTGTACACGTACCGTGGCGACCTCGTCCTGGATCCGTTCATGGGCGCGGGGACGACAGCGGTCGCCGCCGTGCGGACCGGTCGCCACTATGTCGGCTTTGAGACCGACGCCGGCTACGTCACCCTGGCCGAGCAGCGCGTCGAGACCGAGCGGGCGTGCGGTGGGAAGCATGATGGGTTCCGGCGCTGGGAGGTATCGATCCCGGCGAAGTCCGAACCACCCCACCCCAGCGACACGGATCCGCAGATTCGGGCGCTGGCCGAGGGGCGGAGCGCGACTCAGATCGCGCGTCTCCTGATTCGGGAATCCGGTTTCAGGGACATTCGACGACATGTGAGTTGTGGTAATAACGTTACAATTACTTACACTGCAATAGATGAACGACATACTCGCTGGCGCTTCGACGTATCTGGAGGATTCACTCAGGTGTCCCAATCTGGACTGGGCCCGCATGAGTCGCTGTGGAAGGCGATAGGGAAGTCGACCATGCTGCATGTGGCCAATCCCGCGCCCCTGGTTCTCCTGACCACCGCCCTGCCGCCGGTCGGAAGCGCCGGCAGTGAAGCACTGGCGGCCGTGACCGGTCTCGGCCGGCCGGTCGCGGCGGTCATCGACTTGGGCGAGCCGGGCGGGATCAAGCGCCTCGCCGCCCTAGCGAGGGGCGACCCCGAGGCGATGAGTGACCTGATCGACTGGGAGCGGAAACGCCCTCGAGTCGCCTTCGCCCAGATCTACCGACCCGGTGATCCGGGCCGGGTGCTGATCGCGGACGACGAGGAGAGCATCGGTCAGGCAATTGCGCTGCACGTCATTGCGAGGACATCGCCGCGCGAACTCGGCTCGAGCATCGGCGAGATCCGCGGAGCGCTTCTGGAGCGCCGTTGGGCGGACGCCGTGGTCGCCTGGATGGGTGCCACCGGCCACGTCGTCGACTGCTACCCCGATGAGCCGGTCTGGGGATCCGCCCCTGACGACCGGCCGATCGAATTCGAACTCCAATTCACGCCACTGTTCGAAGAGGCAGGTGGCTGACGACCGGACCACCATCACCGAGTTGGCAACCGGACTGGGAACGACCGGTGCCGACTCGCTGCAGGAGACGATGGCCGAACGTCCCGGCAACCTGGCCATCAGCGACGAGTCCTGGGAGCGACTCGAGCGGATCCTTGCAGTCGGAAAGTACTCGGCCATGGCTCTGGCGGCGTTCGCCAACGGGGCATTCTTCGCCCGCCACCCGGCGGGGCTCGACGGGCGGGCGCCGCGGCTGATCGAGTGGAGCGGCGACAGGCGCATCCCCGGCGACCAGGCCGTCCCGGCCGACCTGCTGATCGACCGGGTCTACATGGTCAGTTGCAAGTACCTGTCGCAGATCCTGCACAACACGGCCCCAGCGCGGCTCTTCGACGAAATCCTCGCCCCCTCATCACAGGCGAGACACCCCGACTGGTTCGCCACGGTGGCGTCCCGGGAGCACCTGGCGCTCTACCGCAACGCGATAAAGCTGCTCGGCCTCGACGGCATGCCGGACACGCCCGGTTGGCTGGACGCGGCGCAGCGGAGGCGGCTCCGGGACGCCTTCCGAGAACACGGCAGCCGGGGGATGCCCGGCGAACTCCGCGCGCCGTACGACGCCCTCATCACCGCCGTGAGCAAACAGTCAGCCGAGCGCTGGCAGGAGGCGCTGCGAGAGCCCGCCCAGCAGGAGCGCATGCTGTGGCGGTTGCTGCGCACGTACTCGGCCACCTACTACATCCTGGGCATCGACCGGCGGCGGACGATGCGGCTGCGGGTGATGACGCCCTGGGAGTGGCGGCAGGCGTTCGAGTTCCGGTCGTTCGCGGCAGCACCCGACGGTCGCGGCCAGCCGCGGGTCAACTGGACGGCCCGCTATCGGGACCGGCCGAGCGGGGAGCGCCGCGAGGTGCGCGGGCATGTGGAGATCCGCTGGAGCCATCGGCCCTTCTGCGGCCCGCCGGAGGCGAAGATCTACCTGGACACCCACCACGACGAGGTGCCGGGCTACGTCCCGCTGGACGGGCGCGGCCGCGGCCCCGGACACGAGCAACTGAGCTTCCCGCTGAACGGCGGCTGAGCGGGCGAAAATGTCGCGCGGCGCGGCGGGTCGGTCGCGTCGACACGCCAGCGCAGGGCCCGTCCCGAACCCCGATCCGGGATCAGAATCCACCACCGAGGGGCACCGAACCTCTTCTTCCGCTGACCGGTGTCCAGTCGCCTACGGGCAGGCGGTGCGCTGGGGCAGTTCCGCGACCTGCGCCAAGAGGCCCCGGACCTCGACGGCGCGCACGGCGTAGCCCACGTCCTCCCGGAACCGCGACGTGGCGAAGACCATGCCCACGACGGTGCCGCCCGCATCCAACACCGCGGCCCCGGAGTCGCCGTAGGCACCGTCGAAGCTCAGTTCGAGAGCGCGGCGGCTGGCCCGGCTCGCGAGGTAGATGTCGTCGATGTTGGCCCGAATCCGGCGGGTCACTCGAACCGGCTTCGCCACGAACTCGCCCTCCTCGGGCGCTGTCGCCACGGCACCGGTGCTCCCGGGCGAGGCCAACTCCGGCTCGTCGCCGTCAGCGAGCGCGACCGGTTCGGCGCCGAGCCCCGGCACCCGCACAGCGGCGATGTCCTGCACCGGATCCAGCGCCACCACGAAGCCGTTCCGGCTACGCCCGGTGCTGTCCGTGACCGCCACCTGGCGGCGCCCCGCCACAGGGTGGGCCGCGGTCACGACCAGATCGTCCGCCACGGCGAACCCGCTGGCGACAGACCGACCGCCACAACCGGTCGACGTCACCGACACGAACGACCCGACCGGCGGCGCCTCCCCGAGCACCCCCCACAGCGTCAACCCCAACGCCAGCCCCACAGCAGCCACCACCGCCCACCGTGCCGTTCGCAGGCGCTCTCGATCACCCCCTTCATCCCCGACGACGGCGGTCGCCGCTCCCGCTTCGTCGAACATCACAGTTACCCTATTTAGTGCTTAAGGATCCGTTTGCACCACCCATCGTGGACGACAAGATGACAGCCGTGGGCACATCACCCTGCTGCGGTCGCGAACCCCGAACCGACTTCGCCGGATGAACGGCGTGATTGCTGTCCTCGGCTGGAGCCACCGGCCTGTCTACGATGAACTATGAGGCGAGCAGGAGGTTGGGCCGTGAGCGACCCTCGGTTCGGCAGGCGCCTATACACAGTGACCGGAGCTGCCCGCTACGTCGGTATGCCCCCTTCGACATTGGAGACGTGGGCACGCGGCTACGAGAGGCGACCTCAGGGGCGGCCGGTCGTCAGGCAAGGCCCTGTGATCACCTCGCTGGGGACAGCCGACGGTGACCGGCGGACAATCCCCTTCATCGGGCTCGTGGAAGCCGCCGTCGTACAGGCATTCCGACAGACCGGCCTTCCCCTGCAGCGGATCCGCCGGGCTCTCGAGGTCTTGGTCAACCAAGGTGAACTCGAACATGCGCTGGCCTCGACGAAGCTCTTCAGCGACGGCGCAAACGTCCTGTACGACTACGCCGCCAGCGAGAACGACCTCCAGTTGCGTCTGTTGACTGTGGTGAGTTCGGGCCAGCGGGTCTTCCACGAGGTCATCCAGCAGTACTTGACGCGCATCACCTTCGGCGACGACTGGGCCACCGAACTGATCCTGCCTGTCACGGAGCGCCCGTTGCTTCGGGTGGTTGCCGACGTGGCAGGAGGTGACCCGGTGTTCATGCACGGGGGTGCCCCACTCTCAGCCGTGCACTCACGGATCGCGGGAGGCGAGCCCATGGAATCGGTCGCCGCCGACTACGAGGTTCCGATCGACGACATCGCCGAATCCCTCCATGCGATCTGGCCCAAAGCAAGAGCAGCCTGATCCGAATAAGCCGGTCTTCTTCCTCGACCGCGGTTGGGGCGGCACATGATCGCTGACGCGATACGCGCGAAGGGCTACGAGGCATGGGCCATGGCCGACGTGTACACCGACGGTCGAGATCTGCGCCTCCCGGACTCCGACTGGATACGGCGCGCAGGCCGAGAGGGCTGGGTCGCAATCAGCAAGGACAACCAGATTCCGCGCGACCATGCAGACACGCTGAACGCCACCACCCTCCGGCTGTTCCTGATTCCCAACTCCAACATGACAGGCACCGAGATCGTCAGGCGACTGATGGACAATTGGGACGCCATCCTTCGCGGCACAGAAACCAGCGGCCCGTACGCCTACGCGATCCTGCCCGACCGGTTGGAGAAGCGCTGGCCGTAGCGACTGAGAATCGAACGGGTTCCAGGCGGGTGGTCGATCCATCGCACTCCTCCCGGCCGTCCCGGCACCGGTGAGCGACGAAACGACACTGTCATCCGGCCGTCGCCGGCCACCGACTGGCACCGTCGGGGCGTCGCCGGTTACGCCGATCCACTGACCTCGGCACCGTCAGAGATCGAGGACGGTCCGGCGACACAGTGAACGCCTGACCGCGATCGGTCGGTGATTCGAGGCCGTTGGTTCGTCATACGATATATAGTCTTCGTATGACGCTAATGCTCAGTTTCCGGACCGACGAGGAGCAGGTCGCCGGGGCCACCCGCTGGGCGGCAACCCTCGGCATCGACCGGTCAGAGCTCCTGCGTGAGGCACTCCGTCGGCACCTCCAGCAACTGGAGGCGGACCAGGACGTTCTGATCTACGAGGAGACGCCCTTGACGGAGGACGAGTTGGCCCTCGAAGAGATCGCCTACTGGCACCCGAACGAAGACTGGAGCGACTGGGCCGATGCAACGGGGTGAGATTTGGTTCGCCCGCACACCCGGCGGAGATCGGCCCGTTCTGGTGCTCACCCGTGACCCAGTCGCCGACCGGATCGGCGCGGTGGTATCCGCCGCTCTGACGCGCACGCAGCGGGGAACCGCCGCCGAGTTGACGCTGACGACACGCCGCGACGGCGTGCCGCGGGACTGTGTCGTCAACTTCGACACCATCTACACGATCCGACGAGATCACTTTCGCCGCCGTGTCACGACACTCTCGCCGGGACGCATGGCCGATGCTTGCCGGGCACTCATGGCAGCCACCGGCTGCTGAGATTGGCTGAAGCGCCCGGGGTTTGCAATCGGAAGTATTGCACATATATTGAAACCTCACTAATAGTGTGACCAGTCATCCAGGTGACGGTCGACTCATTCAGGAGGTGGAGTGCTGTGGCGCAGCCAGCGATGATCGCGATGTTTGCGTGGTTCGGACTTGCGAGTTTCGGCCTGGGGCTGCTCGTCCCGGTCATGAGGAACGGCTGGTACCGCCGAAGATTGGAGCGCGGGCGGGCCGGCCGCGGCGTGGCCGGGGCCGTCACCAGGGATGACATCCGCGGGGAGTTGTGCCGCGATCCGATGGCCATGAGCATGTTCATGGACGACGACACTCCGGAGGACGTTCAGCGGTACCTGTTCTTGGAAGCCGAGCGCAGGGCGATCCTGCGAAAGCGCAAGCAACTCGCCGACAACGAGAACGACTTCTTCGCCCCACCCCGCCGCCCCGGCCCCGATCCGGGCTTCAGCGGCTGCCGAAGCTAGCTGACCTGGGGATTCGCTATCGGACCGGCGGAGCTGCCCTTCATTCGCCCGCAAATGCCCTCCTGAACGGCAGGTAGTTGGAAGGCGGGCACCGGATGCCGGCCGCTAGCTTGTGGCGGATTCCGTCGCCCATCCGGGGGAGAGCCATGCGATCCGGCCCGATCGACATCCACGCGCACGTCCTGCCCGAGAACTGCCTCGCCATCCCCACCGCCACCGGTGAACTGCAGCTGCGCGAGGTGAACGGCGAACTGCACTTGGGGAACCTGTCGCTGTCGATCCGGACGGTGACGATGTACGACATGGACATGATCCTGGCCGACATGGACACCTACGGGCTGGCGGTGCGGGCCATGTCGCCGCCGCCGTTCACGTTCGCCCTCGACGCCCCCGCCGACCGGGCCGCCGCCTTCGTGACCTCGGTGAACGACGGGCTCGTGGCGATGTGCGAGCAGGCGCCCGACCGGCTGCGGGGGCTGGGGTCGCTGCCGCTGGCCGACCTGGACGCCGCCATGGTGGAGTTGCGGCGCTTGGCGGAGATCGACTGGGTGCGCGGCGTCACGGTGCCGCCGCTGGTGTGCGGCGTCTCCTTCGAGGCCGACCCGCTGCGCAGCGTCCTCATCGAGGCCCACCGGCTGGGGATGTGCATGATCGTGCACCCGATGCAGCTCCCCGGCCCCGGACTGGGGCACCACTACCTCATCAACCTGTTGGGCAACCCCACCGAGACGGCGGCGGCCATCGGGGCGGTGATCCTCTCGGGACTCGCCGACGAGCTCGACGGGCTGCGGCTGGCGTTCCTGCACGGCGCCGGCTGCGCGCCCGGCGTGCTGGGACGATGGGATCACGGTTGGGGCGCCCGCCCCGACGTGTCCGCCGACTGCACCCGGCCACCCAGCGAGGTGTTCCGGGACCGCATCTGGGCAGACAACCTCACCCACAGCGCCGACCACCTCCGCTTCCTGGCCTCGGTGGCCGGCGCCGAGCGCTTGGCCCTCGGCTCTGACTACCCGTTCGACATGGCCGCCAAAGACCCGGTCGGCGCGGCTGAGGCCGCTGGCCTCGACGTGGAGCAACTCACGCGCAACGCCCTGCGGTTCCTGGGCTATTGACGGAAGGCGACGGCGACCGGCGAGCTCGGGGGGACAGACCCCGCGGACAGCTCGCGTGCCTGGGCTTGACGGAAGGCGGCGGGGCGGGGACCCCGCCGCAGGGCATCGAGCCCCGGCCGGCGACCGTCGGGGACACCCCGCAGGAGCATCGCCCGACGCCCGCCGATCAGACGGCAGCACCGGCCACAGCCGCCCGGGAATCGGCCCCGGCGACCGCAGCGCCGGACCCGCGGCGATGGCTCCTGCTGGCCGGGATCTGGGCGATGTACGTCGCCTTCGGCCTGGTCGTGGCGTCGCTGGCGCCGGTGCTCACCCCCCTCGGCGAGGATCTGGGGCTCAGCAAGTCCCGCCTCGGCGCCATCCTGGGGACCTGGCCGGCGGTGTTCATCTTCGCCGCGGTGCCGTGCGGGCGCCTGCTCGACCGCATCGGGCTCCGCTGGGCACTGTTCGCCGGCGGCGTGCTGATGGGTCTCTCGGGCGTGCTGCGCGGGCTGGCGACTGGGAGCGTCACGCTGTTCGTTGCCGTGGGGATCTTCGGCCTGGGCGCCCCGATGATCTCCAACGGCGCCCCCAAACTCGTCGTCGGTTGGTTCGGCGAGGGCGAGCGCGCCAAAGCCACCGGGATTTACGTCACCGGTCCCGTCGTCGGGCAGGCCATCGCCCTGGCGGCGGCCAACAGCGTCATCGTTCCCGTAGCCGGAGGCAGCTGGCGCAGCGTGCCGCTGGTGTTCGCCGCGGTCACGGGAGCCGTCTGTGTCCTGTGGCTGATACTGACGGCCCGGATCGACTCCTCGACGCCGCAGGGTGGCCCGGGCCCGACCGGCGGGAACACCGAACGGGCGGGCGTGGCCGCCCTGATGAGCAATCCAGCGATGCGGCTGGTGCTGGCCATGGCCGTGGCCGTCTTCTTCGTGAACCACGGGCTGAACAACTGGCTGCCGAAGATCATCGAGGACGGCGGGCTGTCGGCCGAGAACGCCGGCTACCTGACGGCGGCGGCATACGCGGCCGGGTTGCTGGGCCCGCTGACGCTGCCGCGCCTGGGCAACCGCTACCCGCTGGCCGCGCCCGTGGGCGTCTCGCTGGGCCTCGGCGCCGTCATCGCCATGCTGACGCTGGTCTCGGGCCTCGCCTCGACGCCGTTCCTGATGCTCATCGGCATCTTGCGCTTCGGACTCGCCGGGCTGTGCCTGCTCACCCTCATGCGCGTGCCCGGAGTGGACGGCCGCAACATGGGCATAGCCAGCGGGCTGTTCTTCACCGCTGGCGAGATCGGCGGGTTCGGAGGGCCGTTCGCCGTGGGCGCCATCGGCGACGCCACCGGCGGATTCGACGCCAGCCTGTGGACCCTCACCGCCGCCGCGGTCCTAGTCGCCGCCCTGTTCGCCGTGATCCACCGGCGCAGCACCCGCGGCCCGAGCCGAGCCGAGGCGGCAGGCGTGCCCGACGACGGCTCGACCCGGCCCGAACCACCCGGCCCTGTCCTGTAGTCGGCCCGAGGCGGCAGGCCAGCCGGCACGTTTCACGTCGCTCTCGGCACCACCTCGGGGGCGACCGGTGGACGAGACACCGGTGCGCCGCCCCGGTCCGGTATAGATGTGAACCTATATCGGTCTAAGACTATACTTTCGAGATGTGACGTGGGAGATCAACGGCACCGACGAGTTCGCCGCCTAGTACGGAACTCTCGACATCGCCGAACAGGATGAGGTCATCGCTGTTGTTGAGCTCCTCGCCGAACATGGCCCGGGACTCGACCGGCCACACGCCGACCGGGTCCGGGGCTCGAAGTACCACAACATGAAGGAGTTACGGCCCAGAGGCGTGGCCAAGCATTGCCGGGTGCTGTTCATCTTCGATCCCCGTCGTAAAGCGATCCTGCTCCTTGGCGGCGACAAGAGCGGGCAGTGGGCGAAGTGGTACGCAACGGCCATCCCCCGAGCAGAGCGGCTCTACGAGGACTACCTCGCAGACCTGAAGGCACAGGGCCTCCTTGACGACACCTAACAGGAAGGGAGCACGACATGGGACATCGCAGGTTCGCTGACATCGTCGGCGACATCAGCCCTGAACGTCGGGCCCGAATCGATGCCATCAAGGAAGAAGCGCGCGCTGACGCTGTGGCTTTCAACCTCGCGGAACTCCGTCGACATCGCGAACTCACGCAGGTCGAACTCGCCGAGCGCCTCGAGAAGGCCCAGGCGTCGATCTCGGCGATGGAGGGCGCCGGCGACAATCTCCTGTCGACATGGCGCTCGGTGGTCGAAAGCATGGGCGGCCGGCTCGAACTCGTCGCCGTGTTCGACGATGAGCGCATCGCCATTCCGACCGCCGAGCCGGCGTGAACGTCGGAACACGACGAGCCGTCCGCACGCCGCCCTGTCGTCGTGGCCGTTCCGCCCCGGCCCGACACCGAGGTCATCACCTGACCGGCGACGTTCCTCTCTCTCACCGCAGCGCGGCGGCGCCCTGGTGCCCCAAGGCGTCAAGGGGCCAGCCCGTAGCCGGTCCTCGACGCTGAGTGTGCCGAGTGGGTGGGTATGGCCCACAATGTGGCGTCATGGCGGGTGATTCGTTCGACATCCTGACCGCCGAGCAGCGCGCCCGGGTGGAGATCGACGCGCAGCTCAAGGCGTGTGGCTGGACGGTGCAGGACTACCACCACGCCGCGGTGCGCGAGACCCAAGGGGTGGCGGTGCGGGAGATGCCCACCACCGCGGGGCGCGCCGACTACGTGCTGTTCGTGAACGGCCAAGCCGTCGGGGTGATCGAGGCGAAGAAGGCCGGCACGACGCTCACCGGTGTCGAATGGCAGACCCGCAGGTACCAAACGAGCTTCCCGCACGAACTGCCGGCGTTCCTCGTCGACGAGGCGCTGCCGTTCGGCTACGAATCGACCGCCCTCGACACCCGGTTCACCTGCGGACTGGACCCCGACCCGGCATCACGGCGGGTGTTCACGTTCCATCGGCCCGAGACCTTCGCCCGCTGGCAGCAAGAGCACGCCCGCCTCAAGGACCGGAAGCCCCCCGAGAACTGGGCCACGTTGCGGGGCGGGGTCCGGCGGCTACCCGAGTTGGACCCGGTCGGACTCTGGTCAGCGCAGGCGGAGGCGATCCGCAACCTCGAGGCATCGTTCTGGGCGAACCGGCCCCGGGCACTGATCCAGATGGCCACCGGATCAGGCAAGACGTTCACGGCGGCCAACGCCGTCTACCGGCTCCTCCGCCACGCCGGCGCTGGGCGTGTCCTGTTCCTGGTGGATCGGGCCAACCTGGGCCGCCAGGCGGTCCGGGAGTTCCAGGGGTTCGAGACGCCCGACGACCGCCGGAAGTTCACAGAGCTCTACAACGTCCGCTTCCTCGAATCCTCCCGGCTCGACATGAGTGACGAGTCGGCCACGAAGGTGCACGTGTCCACCATCCAGCGCATCTACTCGATCCTGCGGGGCGAGGAACTCGACGAGGGCCTCGATGAGCGGTCCGGCTTCGACATGGCGCCCCGAGACCCGGTGGAGGTCGTCTACAACCCGGCCGTGCCGATCGAGTCCTACGACGTGATCATCATCGACGAGTGCCACCGGTCGATCTACGGGGTGTGGCGCCAGGTGCTCGAGTACTTCGACGCCTTCCTCGTCGGGCTGACGGCCACGCCCGGCAAGCAGACGCTCGGCTTCTTCGATCAGAACCTGGTCATGGAGTACGGCCACGAGCGCGCCGTGGCCGACCGGGTGAACGTGGACTTCGACGTGTTCCGCATCCGCACCGAGGTCAGCGAGGCGGGCGGCACGGTCGACGCAGGCATGGTCACGGAGTTCAGGGACCGGGAGACCCGCGAGCAGCGATTCGACCGCATGGACGACGACCTCGACTACGACGCCGCCGACCTCGACCGCAAGGTCGTCGCCCCCGACCAGATCCGGACCGTCATCGCCACGCTGCGCGACTCGATGCCGGCCATGTTCGGGGACCGCATCGTGGCCGAGAACGGCCAGCTGAAGCACATCCCCAAGACGCTGATCTTCGCCAAGGACGACAGCCACGCCGACGACATCGTCCGGATCGTTCGCGAGGAGTTCGGGCTACCCAACATGGGCGCCGTGAAGATCACCTACCGGTCGGGCGACAGCGGCCACAAGCCCGAGGACCTGCTCCAACAGTTCCGCACCTCCTACGACACCCGCATCGCCGTGACCGTCGACATGATCGCCACCGGCACCGACGTGAGGCCCATCGAATGCGTCGTGTTCATGCGCATGGTCCGCAGCCGCAACTTCTACGAGCAGATGAAGGGCCGGGGCGTGCGGACCATCGACGGCAGCGACCTGCGGATCGTCACGCCCGACGCCACCGCCAAGGATCACTTCGTGATCGTCGACGCCGTCGGCGTCACCGAAGCCGACCTCAACGACACGGTGCCGCTCGAACGCAACCACAACATCGGCTTCGACAAGCTGCTCAACCTGATCGGTCTCGGATCCACCGACGAAGAGGTGGTCTCCTCGGTGGCCTCGCGGCTCGCCCGCCTCGACAAGCGCATCACCCAACCCGACCGTCTGGAGGTCGAAGCGGTCGCCGGTGTGAGCCTCACCGGCCTGGCCGCCCAACTCGTCGACGCCCTCGACCCCGGCCGCCACCTCGACGTCGCCCGTGGCGACACCGGCTCAGCGGATCCCACCGCCGAGCAGATCGCAGCCGCTCGCGATCGGCTCGTCACCGAAGCGCTCCAGCCCATCGCCGGGAACCCGCAACTCCGGGAAAAGCTCATGGATATCCGCCGCAGTTACGAGCAGGTCATCGATGCCGCCTCCGCCGACCGGCTCATCTCCGGGGAGTTCTCCGCCGACGCCGCCGACCGCGCACGGGGAGTGATCGCATCGTTCACCCAGTACATCGAGGACAACCGTGACGAGATCACAGCGCTGCAGGTCCTCTACAGCCAGCCTTACGGAGGTGGCCTCACCTTCGCCGACGTCCGGGAACTCGCCAACGCCATCGGGCGCCCGCCGCGCCGGTGGACCCCCAAGACGCTCTGGGCCGCCTACGAAACCCTCGACGCCTCCAAGGTCCGGGGGTCAGGCCACCGCGTCAACACCGACCTCGTCAGCCTTGTCCGCTACGCCCTCGGCAACGCTGACGAACTCGTGGCGTACCCCGACCTCGTGAACGAGCGCTTCGACGCCTGGCTACAGGAGCAGGACAACACCGGCCGTGCCTTCACGGAGGATCAGCTCGCCTACCTCCACCTGATCAAGGACCACATCGCCGCCAGCCTCACCATCGCTCCCCGTGACCTCATCGAGACCCCGTTCAGCGAACACGGAGGCCTCGGCCGAGCCCGCCAACTCTTCGGCCCCGATCTCAACCCGCTGCTGGACGAACTCACGCAAGCTCTCGCCGCATGAACGACGAGATGCCACCTGGATGGGCATGGGCAACGTTCGGAGACGTATCCAACGTCGTTGGAGGCGCGACTCCGAAGACGAAAATCGCCGCGAACTGGGGAGATGACGTCTCTTGGATAACCCCAGATGACCTCTCGCATCACAGTGGGATGTACATCGACAGGGGCCGCAGATCACTGACTCGCGAGGGCTACGAATCGTGTTCTGCGCAACTGATGCCAGCCGGATCCGTCCTTTTCACCTCTCGCGCCCCGATTGGATATGTCGCGATCTCGTCCGGCCCGGTGTGCACAAATCAGGGTTTCAAGAGCTTTGTACCACAGAGCGGCCTGAGAAGTGAATACCTGTACTGGTACCTACGCTTTGCTACCCCGAGAATTCGAGCGCTGGGGAGCGGAACGACGTTCAAGGAGATCTCAAAGGCTGTGGCCGCCTCAATATGGCTACCTGTCCCGCCCAATGCGGAACAGAAGCGGATCGTCGCCGCCATCGAGGAGCACTTCTCTCGCCTTGACTTCGCGGAAACCGCTCTCGAGGTCACCCGATCCAAGTTGCAGGCGCTGCGGCGATCAGTGCTTGCCGCCGCCTTCGCCGGCCGCCTCACAAACCCGCCCGCCGCCGCCGACACCGACCTTGGCCAGCTACCAGCAGGCTGGGAACAGGCAACAATCGGGGAAGTCTCTAACGTCGTGGGAGGTGCGACTCCAAAAACAACCGTCGCCGCGAATTGGGGAGACGGCATCTCCTGGATAACCCCAGACGACCTTTCGAGACACAACGGAATGTACATTGAGCGAGGCCGCAGATCGCTAACCCGCGAAGGCTACGAATCGTGCTCCGCACAACTGATGCCAGCCGGGTCCGTCCTCTTTTCGTCGCGGGCTCCAATCGGATATGTCGCAATCTCCTCCGGCCCCGTATGCACAAATCAAGGCTTCAAGAGCTTTGTGCCCCAGACCGGCTTGATGAGCAAGTATCTGTACTGGTATCTGCGCTTTGCTACACCCGACATCCAGGCAATGGGTAGCGGCACTACCTTCAAGGAGATTTCCAAGAAGGTCGCTCTCTCGATACCGCTCATACTCCCGCCAATAGACGAACAAGAACAGATTGTCATCGCTATCGAGGAGTTCTTCTCGCGCCTTGACGCTGCCGAAGTGGCTCTGGAGATCGTTTGGTCGAAACTGCAAGCCTTCCGGCGTGCTGTACTGGCTGAGGCGTTCGCGGGCAGGCTCGTCCCCCAGGATTCCGATGATGAACCGGCCGCAGCCCTGCTCGCGCGCATCGCCGCCGAGCGCCCAGTGCGCCCGACCAGCAGGAAGAGATCCATATGACCAACGATTCCAAGGCTCTCGTTCAGAAGTTGTGGGACTTCTGCGACGTGCTCCGCGACGACGGTCTGTCCTACGGCGACTATCTGGAGCAACTCACCTACCTGCTGTTTCTGAAGATGGCCGACGAGCAGTACGAGCTGTTGGGCGAGGACCGGGTGGTGCCCGAGGGGCTCGACTGGCCGTCACTGATGAGCCGGTCGGGCGCGGCTCTGGAGTCTCACTACAACGAGATCCTCGACGACCTCGGCGTCGGCGCCGACATGCTGGGCGTCGTGTTCCGCAAGGCTCGCAACAGGATCCAGAACCCGGCCAAGCTGGAGTTGCTGATCAAGGACCTCATCGACGGACACGAGTGGCTGAGCCTCGACGCCGACCTGAAGGGCGCCGCGTACGAGGGGCTGATCGAGAAGACCGCCCGCGAGGGCGCCAGGGGTGCAGGCCAATACTTCACACCACGGCCGCTGATCTCGGCGATCGTCGACGTGATGCAGCCCGGCCCGGCGGATCGGATCTGCGACCCGGCGTGCGGCACCGGCGGGTTCTTCCTCGGCGCCTACCGGTCAGTGGTCGAGCGCCACTCCCCGCTGGACCCCGACCAGCGTGACCATCTGCGGTCGGGCGCGTTCACGGGCTGGGAGATCGCCGACCTGCCGGCGCGACTGTGCGCGATGAACATGCTGCTGCACGGCATCGAGAGCCCCGGGTCCGACTCGCCGGTGCACGTCGACGACGCGCTGAGGGACGACCCCGGCATCCGCTTCGACATGGTGCTCACCAACCCCCCGTTCGGACGGTCGTCGTCGGACAGCTACGAACGGGAGAGCTTCTGGGCAACCACCAAGAACAAGCAGCTCAACTTCGTGCAGCACATCGTCGGCCTGCTCAAGGTCGGCGGCTCAGCAGCCGTGGTGGTACCCGACAACGTGCTGTTCGAGGCCGGCGCTGGCGAGACGATCCGCCGCCGGCTCCTGGGCGACTGCGACGTGCACACGCTGCTGCGCCTGCCGACGGGGATCTTCTACGCCCAAGGCGTCAAGGCCAACGTGCTGTTCTTCGAGCGCCGAGAGGGCGCCGAGCACCCCTGGACCCGCGACTTGTGGGTGTACGACCTGCGAACCAACAGGCGCTTCACCCTCAAACAGAACCCGATCACCCGAGCCGACCTCGATGACTTCGTCAACTGCTACCAACCCGGCAACCGCCACCGGCGAGTCGAGTCCGAGAGGTTCAAGAAATACACCTACGACGAACTGATCCAGCGCGACAAGGTGAGCCTCGACGTCTTCTGGCTCCGCGACGACAGCCTCGAAGACACCGAGAACCTGCCGGCCCCCGGAATCCTCGCCGCCGAAATCGTCGAAGACCTGCAAGCCGCCCTCGAAGAACTCCAAGCACTCGCCGAGAGCCTCAACGGCGGACAAAAGACATCATGACGGTCTCGTCGTGCCAGCTACTGGCCTGGGTGTTGCCATTTTGAAGCCGTGACTTCACCCGGCCAGTCTTCTGGTAACTCAAGGATCTCGCCAAGGCTCATCCCCTTCTTGATCGGAGTTGAGCAGGCTGGCGCTGTCGCGGCGCGCGACCGGTATGCGTGAGCAGTGGATATGCTGGCATATATGCGGCGGACGACCGTGATGCTTCCCGACGATCTGGATCTGCGTCTGCGCCGCGAGGCGGCGCGCCGCAACATGACCATCTCCGAAGTCACCCGCGAGGCCATCGAGCAACATGTCGGCGGGCCGCCCCGCCGGTTGCGGGCCGCTGGAGCCGGTCGCAGCGGGCGCGACGACGTCTCCGAGCGCATCGAGGAGATCCTGGCCGCCGAGGTGACCCCATAGCCGTCCTCGTCGACGCCGGCCCGCTGTACGCCTACGTCGACGCCGACGACCGCAACCACCGCGCCGCTCTGGAGCTACTGCGGAGCCATCCCGAGCCGCTGGTGGTGCCCACGCTGGTCATAACCGAGGTGGCCTATCTGGTCGGCGCGCGGCTCGGCACCGGCGCCGAGGTCCGGTTCCTGGGAGATCTGGCATCCGATGACTTCATCGTCGAGCCCGTGGCGGACGATGACTGGCTGCGGATCGCCGAACTGGTCGCCCGCCACGGCGATCTGCCGCTCGGCACCGTGGACGGCTCGATCGTCGCCGCTGCCGAGCGCCTCGGGATCACGCAGGTGGCGACCTTCGACCGCCGCCACTTCACCGTCGTCCGCCCCGCCCACATCGACGCCCTGGAGATCCTCCCCTGAGCACAATCCGCGCCGGCGCGAGCCGTACGCGGCGACGTTCATCGGAATGCTTGCGCGCTAGCCGGATAACTCGGGCCCGAGACGCTCCGGTGCGGCTGACCCAGGAAGTGAACCCGCCGGCCAGCAGCAACTAGATTGACCCGGCGCGACGGCCTCGGCACCTGAGCCGCCGCCCGGACCGACGGCTGGAGGGCATCACCATGAAGGAAGCGTTCGGCGTTCTCAACACCGACTGGCGCGAGGGGATCAACTGGCAAGAGGTCCGGGAGTGGCGGCTGCGGCGCGCCCGGGAGGCCATGGCCCGCCACGAACTCGGCGCCATGCTGCTGATGTACGACGAGAACATCCGCTACGTCACCTCCACGCTGACGCCGGGCTGGAACCAGTTGAAGCCCGGTCTGCGCTACGCCGTGCTCGTGGAGGGGCGCGAGCCCATCATCTACGAGCAGGGCGACATCGGCTACCACCTGCGGGAGCACTCCCCGTGGATCCCCGCCGAGAACGTGCGCTACTCCTACGCCTGGATCAAGGGGGCCGCCGGTCCGGCCGCCAGCTCGCAGGTTGCCAAGTTCACCAACGCCCTCATGGGCGACATCGAGGAGGCCGGCGTGGCCGACAAGCCGCTCGGCGTGGACTTCATGGATCTCAACATGATCCGGGTCTTCGAGGAGCGCGGCATCAACTGGACCGACGGCATGACGCCGATGATGGAGGCCCGTGCCATCAAGAGCCCCAACGAGCAGAAGGCCATGCGGATGGTCGGCTCCATCTGCGACGTCGTGCACTACCAGTTCAGCCAGTTCCTGCGCCCCGGGCTGACCGAGAACGAGGTCACCGCCTACGGCATGGAGCAGCTCTACAACATCCCCGGCATGGAGAACGTGGAGGACGTGATCGTGTCGTCGGGCCCGAACGCCTGGCCCAACTGGCGCAACCACGGCGACCGCATCATCCGACCCGGCGAGCTGGTCATCATCGACCTGGCGGCGCTCACCTGGAACGGCTTCAAGTCCTGCGTGTACCGCACCTACTGCGTCGGCGGCACCCCCACCGACGAGCACAAGCAGTACTACGACCTGGCACTCAAGTGGCTGAACGACTCCATCGAGGCCACCCGGCCGGGCGTCACCACCGCCGACATCGCCTCGGTGTGGCCGTCGGCGAAGGAGATCTGGGGCTACGAGGAGGAGGACGAGGCGGCCGCCAACCTGTGGGGCCACGGCCTGGGGCTGGCGCAGTACGACATCCCGGTGATCTCCAGGATCTGGTCGCTGGACCATCCCGTGGAGATCCAGCCGGGCATGGTCTTCGCCCTGGAGACCCAGCACGGCAAGCTGCACGAGTTCGGCGTGCGCCTCGAGGAGATGCTGATCGTGAACGACACCGGCATCGAGATGATCTCCACGCCGGCGCCGGAGATCATCGCCGTCGGCTGAGCGGGCCGCACGGCACCGATCCTCCATCGGCCCCGCAGCGATGAGGCCGCGGGTCGTCCGGCTGGACGATCCTGAAGCACTCGACGTCCCGGCCGTCGGGGCCAAGGCGGCCGGCCTGGCCCGGGCGCGCCGAACGGGACTGCCGGCCCTCGACGGTTTCGTCGTCACCCTGGCAGCCTCGGCCGAGCCGCTGCGGCTGGCCGCCGAGGAGTTGGCCCGGCGAGGCTCGGGCGCGGCCCGGATGGTGCTGCTGCGCAGCGAACTCGACGAGGCGCTGGCGGCCGAGATCGCCGAAGCTGCCGCCGAGCTGGCCGAACCGCTCATCGCCCGCTCCTCCAGTGCGCTCGAGGGCGAGGGAACCTGGGCGGGGGCGTTCGCCTCGCTGCCCGAACTGCGCCGGCACGAGGTGCCCAAGGCGCTGCGCAGCGTTTGGTCGGCGATGTTCACGCTGGAGGCGCTGGAGCGATTCGAGGCAGTCGGCATCGAGCCCGGCAGCGCCGGGATGGGCGTGCTGGTGCAGACCGAACTGGCGCCCGACTGCGGTGGCGCCGCGACCGTCGATGAGATCGGCGCCGTGAGCATCTCGGCGGTGAAAGGCTCGCCGCGCGACCTGTTGGCGGGCTGGGTGCCGGGCGTGCGGGCAACCGTGGGCCCCGACGGCAGCATCTCGGGCAGCGAGGCGCTGGAGTTGATCGGTGCCGCAACGCTGGGCGAGGTGGCGGCGCTGGCCCGCCAAGCCGACGCCGAACTGGACTGCAACCTCGTGGAGTGGGCCGTCACCGGCGGGGCCCCCGTGCTGCTGCAGGTGCAGCGAACCGTGTCGGCGGCTGCGAGCGAGAGCATGGTGCTGCCGGCCGCCCTCGGGCATCCCGAAGCACGGCGCCTGGCGCGGCTGGTCATGTCCTATCCGGGGGCGTTGGGCGAGGAGTTGGTATTGGGCTGGGCGGCGGCTCGGGTTTCTGCTGACCGGGCCGGGGGTGGTGGTTTGTCTATTGGTACACGTCCGGCGGGGGATGGGCCGATCGGGGACACCCCCGGCCCTACCCGTTCTCCTGGTCCGGGCGCCGCTGGCCAGCCCTTTGGTGGGGAGGGGCTGGGGGGCTTGTTGGTTCGGGCTCGGTTGGTCTCTGCTGAGTTGACTGCTTCGGCTTGGGGGCGGCCCGTTGAGGAGGCTTCGGCTTTGGCCCGGTCGGTTTTGCGGCGGTTGCGGGGGGATCGGCCCAATGAGTCGATCGAGGCTCTGGGGGGGCTGGCGGCGTCTGATCCGGTTGGGGCCGCGGAGGTGTTGGGGATCATCGAGCGGCTCGGCGATGCCCTGGGCGATCCGCATGGGGTTTGGTATCACTCGGCGGATGAGCTGGCCGAGATCCTCGGCGGCACCGCCTCGCTGGAGCGGGGGCGCGTGGGGCGGGACCGCTGGGAGCCGTTCCTGGCCGGGGTGGCGGCGCTCGGCGGCGAGGCGCGCAGCGGGATCGGCGCCTCGGGCGGTGTCGGCGCGGGACGGCTCGTCTGGGTGTCGAGCCCCACGTCGGTGGACCACGTGCGACCCCGGGACGTGATCGTGGTGCAGTACCCGCTTCCCAACTTCGCTCCCCTGCTTTGGGACGCCGCCGGTCTCGTCGCCCTGGGTGGCGCTCCCTCGGCGCACCTCATGGAGGTGGCCCGATCACTCACCGTGCCGGCCGTCGTGAGTTGCCCCGTCGACGACCTGTTCGGTACCGGAGCGTCGGGTCGCAGGGGACCGGACACCCCGCTCCACCTCGGCACCGTCGACGGCGACGAGGGCCGGGTGGCGGTCCTGGAGTTGTGATGGGCCCGGGCGACGCCGACCGGCGCCGGGTCGGGGTGATCGGCGTGGGGGTCATGGGCGGCGCCATGTCGGGGCATCTGGTCGACGCCGGGTTCGAAGTGTGCGGCTACGACGTCGATCCGGCGAAGGTCGCCGCCTCCGCCGCGACGCCGGTCGGCTCGGTGGCCGAGGTGGCCGCCCGCAGCAACGTCGTGCTGCTCTCGCTGCCATCGGTGAGCGCTCTGGAGGGCGTGTCGGCGGAACTGGCCGACGCCGAGCCGGCCAGCCTCGTGGCCGTCGAGATGAGCACCCTGCCGCTGGAGGCGAAGCAGCAGGCCCACGACCGCCTCGCCGCGGTGGGCTGCGACCTGCTGGATGCGCCGGTCAGCGGCACCGGGCTGCAGGCCGCCGACGCCACGCTCGTCGTCTACTCCAGCGGCAGTCGCGCCGGCTTCGAGCGGGCCGCTCCGCTGTTCGACGTCATCGGCCGCCGCACGTACGACCTCGGCACCTTCAGCAACGGCACCCGCATGAAGTTCGTCGCCAACCTGCTCGTCGCCGTGCACACGCTCGCCGCCGCCGAGGCGCACGCCCTCGGTGAGGCCGCCGGGCTGGACCCGGCGCTCACCCAGGACGCGGTCTCGAACGGCACGGGAACCTCGTCCATGTTCGACATCCGGGGCCCGATGATGGTGGCCGACAGCTTCGACCCCCCGTCGGCGCGGTTGGCGCTCATCCACAAGGACGCCGGCATCATCGCCGCCTACGCCCGGGCGGTCGGCACGGAGACGCCGCTGCTGGACGCCGCCGTCCCGATGTACGAGCGGGGCCTCGCCGCCGGCCTCGGTGACCTCGACGCCGCCGCCCTGCGTCGCCTCTTCGATTCCCCGCCGCCGGCCGATTCCCCCACAGGCGAGGATCCCCGGCCCCAGCCGAGGAACCTCGAGGTGCGCCGCGGCGATCGGCCGCGAGTCGGGGTGATCGGCGTGGGCGTGATGGGCGGTGCCATGGCCGCCAACCTGGTCGCCGCGGGGTTCGAAGTCTGCGGCTACGACGTCGAGTTGGCGAAGGTCGCCGCCTCCGCCGCCAGCGAGGTCGCCTCGGTGGCCGAGGCGGCTGCCCGCAGCGACATCGTGTTGCTCTCCCTGCCGTCGGCGGACGCCCTCGAGACCGTGTCGGCGGAACTGGCGGCCGCCGGACCGGAAGGTCTCTTGGCCGTCGAGATGAGCACGCTGCCGCTGGAGGTGAAACAGCGCGCCCACGACCTCCTCGCCGAAGCGGGTTGCGATCTTCTGGATGCGCCGGTCAGCGGCACCGGACTGCAGGCCGCCGACGCCACGCTCGTCGTGTACGGCAGCGGCAGCCGCGCCGGGCTCGAGGCGGCGTCGCCGATCTTCGACGTGATCGGGCGCCGCACCTACCACCTCGGGGCGTTCGGCAACGGCACGCGCATGAAGCTCGTCGCCAACCTCCTAGCGGCGGTGCACACGCTGGCCGCCGCCGAGGCGCACGCCCTGGGGGCTGCCGCCGGGCTGGACCCCGCCGTGACCCAGGAGGTGATCTCCGCCGGCGTGGGCACCTCGGCCACCTTCGACATCCGGGGCCCGATGATGGTCGCGAACAGCTACGAACCCCCGGCCGGACGGCTGGCGATCATCGACAAGGATGTCGGAATCATCGCCACCTTCGCCCGGGCGGTCGGCGTCGAGACACCGCTGCTCGACGCCACCCGGCCTTTCTACCGGCGGGGTACCGCCGGGGGCCTCAGCGACCTCGACGTCGCCGCCGTGCGCCGCCTGTTCGAATCTCGGCCGCCGGCCGGATCCCCCACAGGCGGGGCCGCGTCCACCGAGACCGCACCCATCAACACAGAAGGAGCAAAGCCATGACCATCGCCCGCAACGTGCTCACCAAGGAGCTGGTGGAGGAGTACTGCGCCCGGTTCAACAACTGGGGCCGCTGGGGTGACGACGACGAGGTCGGCACCCTCAACTTCATCACCCCGGAGAAGATCATCGAGTCCGCCTCGCTGGTGCGGACCGGCAAGGTGTTCTCGCTGGAGCTGCCATTGGACGGCAACGGGCCGCAGACCGGTGCCTTCGGCCGGGTCAACCCCGTGCACCAGATGGTCGCCACCGGCAGCGACCACGCCGCCGGTCTCCAGAACTGGCCGAAGGACTGGGGCGTCGCCGACGACACCCTGTTCCTGTTCCTGCAGGGCGGCACCCAGTGGGACGCCCTGTCGCACATCTTCCACAGCGGGAAGATGTACAACGGCTTCGACGCCAACCTCGTGACCGCCCAGGGGGCCGAGCGCAACGGCATCGAGCACCAGAAGACGGTGGTGTCCCGTGGCGTGCTGCTGGATGTGCCGCGGGCGCTGGGGCGCGACCACCTCGAGCCGGGCGAGCCGATCGACGGCGACCTGCTCGACGCCACCTGCCGTCACCAGGGCGTGGAGGTCACCACGGGCGACATCGTGCTGATCCGCACCGGCGACATGGCCCGGCGTCGCCACCTGCCCGGCTGGGACGGCTACTCCGCCGGCGACTCGCCCGGCCTGTCGCTGCTGTCGGCCCCATGGCTGGCGGAAAAGGAGATCGCCGCCCTGGCCACCGACACCTGGGGGGCCGAGGTGCGCCCCAACGAGATCCCCGGCACCTTCCAGCCGTTGCATCTGGTGATGATCCCCAGCATGGGGCTGTTCGTGGGCGAGATCTGGTACCTGGACGAGTTGGCGGAGGACTGTGCCGACGACGGGGTCTACGAGTTCCAACTCGTGGCGCCGCCGCTGGTCATCCCCGGCGCCGTGGGCTCGCCGCTGAACCCCCAGGCCATCAAGTAACGGAACACGCGCCAGGAGCCCACCGAGAGGTGGCCAGCACAACGCCGTCCTCCGCCCCGCCCCCCGGCACCGGAGCGCTCTCGGGAGGTACGGCTACGATTACTCGCACGGCCGGTCACGACGGGAGCCGCCGATGGGGCATCGCCACTTTCGCTGGCTGCTGTTCCTCACAGGACTGTTCGTCCTGCGCGTGGTAGGCCAACTGGTTCAGGCCATCGGCCCGGTTTCGTTCCTCCCGCCGTTCGACGCCTTCCAGGGCTCCACCCTGCCGTACGGCGCGCTGCTCGCCGCGCAGGCGGCGATCATTGCCGCGCAAGTGGAGATCCTCCGGCGGGTACGGAACGACGCGATCCGCCCCCGAGCCTGGCAGCATCGCGCCTGCTTCTCGCTGGGCGGCGTCTACTTCACGGTCATGGCGTTCCGCCTGGTGGCGGGTACAACTTTCCTCGCGGACAACACCTGGTTCTCCAAGAGCATCCCGGCGCTCTTCCATGTGGTGCTCGCATCCTTCCTGCTGACGCTCGGGCACTACCTCCGCAGACGGTCGATCGCGGCGCCGGTGCCCACGACGGGCGTCGCGGCACCCCCCGGGGGGTCAGCGTGACCGAAGGCGGCACCGAGAAGCTCGCGGTGAGGTTGATCTCCGCTGGCGCCTACCCCGCGGTCATGGCGCTGGGGCTCGTGCTCTACCTGTCGTTCGTGGCGCTGGGATGGCCCGTCGCCGCGGCGTCCTATGTGGCGGTACTGATCGGCGCGGCGCTCGTCACGGTGCACGAGCTGAAGCTGCCGTACCGGACCGACTGGCGACCGGCCCGGCGAGAGGTGGGTACCGACACCCTGTTCATGATCGTCGTCCAGGTCGGGCTGCCGTACCTGCTGTCGATCACGCTGGTACTGGCGCTCGCGGATCTCCTGGCGACGAACGGGATCACAGTCTCGGGCATCTGGCCGCACCGCCTTCCGGTCCTGGCGCAGGCCTTCGTGATGCTGGCGGCCGCCGACTTCCCCCGGTACTGGCTGCACCGGGCCTTTCACAGGTTCGTCCCCATGTGGCGGTTCCATGCGGTTCATCACTCGCCGCATCGCCTCTACTGGGTGAACGTGGGCCGGTTCCATCCGCTCGAGAAGGCCGTGCAGTATCTCGTCGACGCGTTGCCTTTCGCTCTGCTGGGCGTCGCACCGGACGTGCTGGCCGCTTACTTCGTCTTCTACGCCCTCAACGGCTTCTACCAGCATTCCAACTGCAAGGTCAGGCTCGGGCCGCTGAACTGCATCATCAGCGGACCAGAGCTTCACCGCTGGCATCACTCCGAACTGGTCGGCGAGTCGAACAACAACTACGGCAACAACCTGATCATCTGGGACGTGCTGTTCGGCACGCGTTTCCTGCCCGAGGACCGCGACGTCGGCCCCCTCGGCCTGCCGAACAGGCGGTATCCGGCAGGATTCCTCAGCCAGATGAGAACGCCGTTCGTCGCCGGTCTCGAGAAATGAGCAGGGCCCGGTACGGCCTCCTGACGACGGCCCTCCGCCTCACCCAGGGCCGCCGCTACAAGCGCCTGCTGAACGACGCCAAGGCGCCCTTGGCCGTCCAGGAGGCGCTGCTGCGGCGCATCCTGGCGCACAACGCCGGCACCGAGTTCGGGCAGCGTCACGGATTCCACCGGATCACGAACCTCGCCGAGTACCGGCAGGCCGTCCCGCTACAGACCTACGAGGACCTGCGCCCTCTCATAGAACGTCAGGAGGCGACGGGCGAGCGGTGCCTCACCGCGGCGCAGCCCGTCTACTACAACCGGACCAGCGGGACGGGCGGCGCTCCCAAGAACATCCCGGTCACGGCGACGAGCCTGCGGCGGCTGAAGAACGACCAGCAGCTCTCGGCGTACATCTGGTCGCTCGGCTCGCGGGTTCTGGAGGGCAGGACGTTCGCCATCAGCGGCCCGGCGGTGGAGGGACGGATGGCCGGCGGCACGCCGTTCGGTTCCGCGTCCGGGCTGCTCTACCGG
This sequence comes from bacterium, assembly GCA_026708055.1. NCBI lineage: Bacteria > bacterium. Next base: position 43,469 of record JAPOVS010000075.1, read on the forward strand.
AGCCAGTCGAGGTTCGTGCGGTCTCGGTGCGTGCTGGCGCCCGAACTCTCCGACGTCGAGGACTACGACGCCTGCTACCTGCTGATGGCCATAGGCGGCCTTGCGGAGCCGCGGGTGACCCTGATGGCGACGGCGAATCCCTCGACGTTCCTGCGGCTGCTGTCGGTCGTGGACCGGAACCTCGACACCATCCTGGAGGCGATTGCGACGGGGCACCCACCTGATGGTCTGGGGTGCAGCGCCGCGGGGGTCGATGCGCCCGAACCCCGCCCGCGGCGCGCCCGGGAGCTTGCCGAACTGGCCGCTGCCGGCCCGCTCCGCTACGCCGACATCTGGCCGGGACTGCGGGGCGTGATGACCTGGACGGGGGGAAGTTGCGGGGTCGCCCTCGGTGGTTTGTCGGATCTGCTTCCCGACGGCGCTCGGATTATCGAGTTGGGCTACGCCGCGAGCGAGTTCCGCGGAACCATCAACGTCGACGTGCGGCGCAACGTGTGCCTCCCGGTGCTTTCCATCGTCTTCTTCGAGTTCGCCCGGAGGGCGGAATGGGAGGAGGGGACGGCCGAGCTGTGCGGCCTGGAGGAACTCGAGGAAGGGTGCGAGTACTACGTGTTCGCGACGACGCCGGACGGGCTCTACCGGTACGACATCAACGACATCGTGCGGGTCACCGGACGGGTACACGAGACGCCGACCCTCGAGTTCGTCCAGAAGGGCGCGGGCGTCACGAATATCACCGGCGAGAAGCTCACCGAGGGCCAAGTGCTGGAGGCGGTGCGCTCGGCACTGCCGGGCCGGGGCGTGCGGCCCGACTTCTTCATCATGATCGCCCACGAGGACACGGCCGGATACACGCTCTTCGTCGAGGCCGGCGGGCGCATCGGTGCGGCGGACCTGGCCGAGTCGGTCGACGAGCGCCTTTGCGCGTCGAACATCGAGTACCGCGCCAAGCGTCGCAGCGGGCGGCTAGCCCCTGTGGCTCTTCGCCAGCTTCGCAGCGGCACCGGTGACCGCTACCGCGCGAGCTGCGTGGCGTCGGGCCAGAGGGACGCCCAGTTCAAGTATCTCCATCTCCAGTATGCCCGCGAGTGCCGGTTCGATTTCGCCGGTGCCGTCGTGACGGAGGCCGACGGTGGGTCCGGGTAGGGCCGATGCGTATTGAGCGTCTCGACGTCTTCGCGTTCCCCGTCCCGTTCAGGGTGGTTTTCCGACACGCCTCTGCCAGCCGGGCCCGCGCCGAGAACCTGATCATCGCGGCGCGGTCGGACTGCGGCCGCGTCGGCTACGGCGAGGGCTGCCCGAGGTCGTACGTGACCGCCGAGACGGTTCCCGGCGCGGTCGACTTCGTCCGGGGCGTCACCGAGTCGATCATCGGCGCGGTCACCGACGCCGCGAGCCTCCGGGACTGGGCCGAGGATCATCGCCGCCTCATCGACCGGAATCCGGCGGCGTTCTGCGCGGTGGAGTTGGCGATACTCGACCTGATCGGCAACGTGACGCGGCGCCCCGTCGAGGACGTCGTCGGCGCGCCGCGGCTGTCCGGCTGTTTCTCGTACTCCGCGGTGCTCGGCGACGCGCCCCCTCTCGCCTACCGGTGGCAGTTCCACCGCTATTGGAAACGAGGGTTCCGGGACTTCAAGGTGAAGGTCTCCGGCGATCCCGAGCGCGACCGGGCGAAGATGCGCGTGTTCCGCAACAGGAGCGACCCGTCTCTGCGGGTCCGCTTGGACGCCAACAACCGCTGGACGTCCGTCGAGGAGTGCGTCGGACACATCACGGCCATGGGTCGCGGCATCTCCGCGGTCGAGGAGCCGCTGCAGGCAGGCGACCTGGACGGGTTCGCACGCGTCGGCGAGGAATGCGGAGCGAGGATCATCCTCGACGAGAGCATCACCCGGGTCGAACAGCTGGAGAGGCTGGACGATCCCGCCCGGTGGATCGTGAACGTGCGCGTCTCGAAGATGGGCGGGATCATCCGGTCGCTGCACCTGGCCAGCGAGGCCGCCGGTCGGGGCCTCGGGATCATCGTCGGCGCCCAGGTGGGGGAGACCAGCCTGCTGACCCGCGCGGGGTTGGCGGTCATGAACGCGGTCGGGGATCGCCTCGTCGCCGCCGAAGGAGCCTTCGGCACGCACCTGCTGCAGCAGGACCTGACCGGGAGTTGCCTGATGTTCGGCGACGGCGGTGTGCTCGATTCCGAGGACGTCGACGCCTGCGCCGCCGGTCTCGGGCTGCGGGTCCGGGCGGAGCAGCTCGTGGCGGTGTGAACCTCGCGTCCTCACACATCCCCGGCGCGCCGGAGGACTGTCACGGCATCCGCCCCTGTACCTCCCTGTTCACCCGCCCCGGCCCAAACCGGCGAGCCGCCACCGGATGGCTGCACAGCGTCGCCCCCTGCGCAACCGCCGGACCGGCGAAGACCGCACTCGGCCCCGGCCGTTCAAGCAGTCCGCCGCCGTCGTACGGGCGGAAGCCCACGCCCGACACGTTCACTTACGACCTCGCGGACGCAGGCGGCGAACAAGGCAAGCAGCACCCCTCGCAGCGGCATGGGTCCGGGAGACAGATTTGCCGACAGGTGAGTTGCGGACAGCGGGCGTAGCGTGACCCGCTGGAGCGCACGCGCAGGTACGAAGGGAGACGACCATGAGCATCGCTGGATGTGACCCGGCGGAGGTGCCGATCGGCTGGATCGGCACCGGCGTCATGGGCGCCTCGATGTGCGGGCACCTCATGGGCGCCGGCCATCCGGCCACAGTTCACACCCGCACACGCGCCAAGGCCGAGGGACTGCTGGCGCGCGGCGCCGCTTGGGCCGACTCGCCCCGGCAGGTGGCCGAGGCCGCGGACGTGATCTTCACCATCGTGGGCTACCCGGCTGACGTGCGGGAGGTCATCTTGGGGCCCGACGGCGCTCTGGCGGGCTGCGGCGGCGGCGAGATCATCGTGGACATGACCACCAGCGAACCGTCGCTCGCCGTCGAGATCGCCGAGGCCGCCGCGGCGCGGGGCGTGGCGGCGGTGGACGCCCCCGTGTCTGGCGGGGACGTGGGCGCCCGAGGGGGAACCCTGTCGATCATGATCGGCGGCGACGCCGCGGCGGTGGCCTCACTGGAGCCCTTCTGGGAGGCCATGGGGCGCACCTGGGTGCACCAAGGCGGACCGGGCGCCGGCCAGCACACCAAGATGGTGAACCAGACGCTCATCGCCGCCGGCATGATCAGCGTCTGCGAGGGCCTGCTCTACGCCTGGCAGGCCGGACTCGACCTCGAAACGGTGATGGAATCGGTCGCCAGCGGTGCGGCCGGAAGCTGGTCGCTATCGAACCTGGGCACCCGCATGATCGCCGGCAACTTCGACCCCGGCTTCTTCGTGGCGCACTTCGTGAAGGACATGGGCATCGCCTTGGCCGAGGCTGACCGCATGGGCCTCCACCTGCCCGGCCTGCGCCTGGCCAGCGAGTTCTACGAACGCCTGATGGGCGCCGACCGCGGCCGCCTCGGCACCCAGTCCCTCATCCTCGCCCTCGCCGAGCTCTCCGACCTCGACTGGACCGAGCGCTGAGGCAGGCACCCCTCCGCCTCCAGACCCGCGCTGGCCAAACTCCACCCAAGAGGGCCGTCCGTCTGCCGTCCGGGTCGTGCGACAGGTAACTTCTGGCCCGTGGTCGACGCGGCTGTCGCAGGGGTAGATTCAGGGGTGCCGACTGTTGCGGACGCCCGGCGGGCGGCGGAGGTACTGGCCGACGCCGGGGCGGGCCGCGTGTTGCTGTACGGGTCGGTCGCCCGCGGCGAGCAGACCGCCGACAGCGACATCGATCTCGTGGCCGTCTTCGACGATCTCGGCGACTACGCCGATCGCTGGCGCCGCAAGGGCGCCCTCGCCGAAGCGGCTCGGAAGGCCTGCGGCTGGCCGGTGCAGGTGCTGGTGACCGACCGCCCCGAGTGGCGGACCCGCTCGGAACATCTCCGTTGGACGCTGGAGCGTCGCATTGCACCCGAGGTGGTGCCTCTGGTGGAACGCCCCGAGGTGGGCGTGGACTGGGGCAAGGAGATCGGCATGGCCGACAGCGACGCCGGCGAGGCTCTCGACCGGCTGCTGAACCTGCGGACGCAGGTCACGCAGATCCTCAACGTGATGGATCGAGGCACCGCAGAGGAGGGCGCCATCGCCGACGGCGATGACGAGGCACTGGCCTTCTACCGGCAGGATCGCCTGTGGGCGCTGTGCGGGGCGGCGCAGCTGTGCGCCGAGAACGCTCTGAAGGCGCTGATCCATGTGATCTGCGGCGACGATCCGCGGCGCATCCACACGATTCCCGAACTCGCCGCGGAGCTACCGGACCGGCACTGGGCGGAGGTGCGGAGTTGTTTCGACGACGAGACATGGGACACGGTGAGCCGCTGGCGCACCGACGCCGCCTACCCGGCGGACCGCCCCGAGCGGTCGTCGCGTGCCACCGGTGCCTACAGCGAGCGCCTCGCCCGCCACGTCCTCGCCGCGGCGATCCTCGCCATCGACGCCTACGAGCAACTCTACGGACCCTGCGGCGAGTCCCGCCGGCTGCGCCGCCACGTCACCGACACCGCCGGACGCCTCGAAACCCAGGGCATCGCCTGAGCCGCACACCGGCGAGCACAGGATCGATCAAGAGAACAGCCAGCAGGCCGGCAAGACTCGGCACCGGCCGGTCAGTCGCCTTCGTAGAGCCGGTCGAGGTCCACCAACTCCACGTCAGGGCGGCTCGCGGCGACCGCGGCGAGTTCCGGGGTGAAACCCTCCAGTGAGAACAGCAGCCGCTTGGACGTGCCCGCCAACGACACCCGCTTCCGTCCGGCGACCAGATCGGCCCGGTGGTCCAAGCGCTGGAGATCGCCCACCCCCAACCGGGACGCCTTGGCCTCACCGAGCACCTGGAGCGCAGTGCCCTGGCGAGACTCGCCGCCGACATCGGGCACCGCGGCCGCCACGTCCAACTCGAAGGATCGCCGGCGGTCCCTGTCGTGGACCTGCACGCGCCCGGCAGGAGCAGCAGGACCACCCAGAGTCTCCTCGCCGGCGTAGCGGTCCACCCACCGCCGGCAGACGGACTCGAAGTGGGGTCCGACCACCTTCGATCGGTAGGTCGCATCGGCCGCGGCCCACACCTCGCCAGCTCGGCGGTCCTCGAGCAGCGCTCGGTGCCGGCGACTGATCAGATGATGGAAGCGCACGATCGGATCCGCCACCCTGTACGCGGGCCGGCGGGCCGTCAACAGGTCGTCGGTCCGTTCGACGAACCCGGCGGAGAGCATCACACCGAGGTGGTAGATGATGTCGCCAGGTGCCCGGCCGACGGCCTCGGCGATCCGACCCTGCGAGGCCCGCCCCGCGGCGATCGCCTGCAACAGGGAGTAGTACGGCGCCTCGACGGTCACGCGGGGGTCCTCCCGCAGCAGGTACTCGTCCTCCCGGAACAGCGCGTGGGACGGATTCAGCACGGTCGCGGCGAGCCAACCTGCCAGATCCTCCCGGCGGGACGGGATCCCGGCAATTCCGGCCAGATCCTTGTAGCCGGCGGCCCCGCCTACCACCGCGTCTACAGCGAAGGCCACCGCCCGATCCTCGATGCCCCAGAACCCGCGGGCCACGCGATAGTCGAACGACGCCAAGGGCATGTCCAGAGCCGCCCGACCGCGCAGGGGCGAGGTGCCGCTGAGGATCCCGGTCATGGCCGACATGGCCGAGCCGCACACGATGACGGTCACCGGCGAGTCCCGCCGCGAGCCCGGATCAGCAGCGGCCTCGTCCATGACGGCCTGCAGTGCCGAATCCAGCTCGGCGCTGCCCCGGCGCAAGTACGGGTACTCGTCCAGCACGAGCACCTTCGGACCGCCCCGCGCATCGCCGAGCAGGGCGGCGGCATACTCCAGCGCGGTGCGCCAATCGTCGAAGTGCAGCGGCGGCGACGGCGCCTGATGGCGGCTCAAAGAGTCGGCGAAACGTTCCAGAGCCGACCGGCGTTCCTCCTGCAGGGCCAAGTGATACACCCCGCCGGTGGCCTCCACCAGGCGCCTCAGCAAGAAGCTCTTGCCGAAACGGCGGCGCCCGTACACGATGCCGAGGCGCAGCCGCGGACCGGGCGCCGAGACGAAGCCGTTGAGATCCTCCCACTCGACTTCCCGGTCGTACAGACTCTCCGGCTTCCGCAGCACTCCGTTCCCCGAACCTTCCGCTGTTCTAGCCTGATTATAAAACTTCACTTATACGAAACGGGATCATACTTGTGTGCCGAATCAGCCGCGGCCGACACCGCGGTCGCACGGCGATTCTGCGACGCCCCGACGGTCACCTGTCACAGCAGTCGGGTAAGTTGATCGGCCGTGCTTCGGGAAGACCTTTGTCGGCGGGGCAGCGGACCACCCGAGTCACCGACCGGCCGCAGGCGGGTGCCGGTGCCAGCCGGAGGCTCGCCATGAGCTACCAGCTCGTCGAGGCGGAGTCGTACTGGGACTGCCTCAGCTCGCTGCGCCGGAACGACCCCTACAAGGCCGACCTGGTGGACACGCTCTTGGAGCTGCGCCGTCAGCCGTTCCGCAATCCGAGGCTGACCACGCACGACATCGGCGTCGCCGGCAACGGCTCCAAGCTGTTCTCCTCCGATGTCGGCGGCCGAGCCTCGGACCGTCGGCTCATATGGCAGATCTTCAATCGAACGATCGTGGTGCTCCTTTACGGCTCGCACAAAGTCCAAGACCGCGCCAAGCGTATGCGCTTGGCCTACGACGAGACCGACCGGATCGTTCAGATTTACGAACAGGCGCCCGACGGCGCCACCGAGCGCACCTACCGTGAGCACCGCAACCAGATCGGGAAGCTCTTCATGGCGTGGACGGACGCGGAACTAGCCGAGCGGGGCCTCCCCGGCCCGGCCATCGCCCATCTGCGCCGCCTGGACAACGTGGACGAGCTGTTCGCGTTGGAACCGCACCTCGGCGAGCGGCATCTGGGACTGGCGTTCAACTTGGCGGCCGGGGACGCGGCGGGCCGCCCCGCAGAGAGTCGGACGCCACCGGTGCCGAGAGCGACGTCGGCACCGGACGGATCCGCCGCCGCGGCCGAGACGCCCGCAGGGTCCACCGGGTCGACCGCCGCGGGCGACGCCGACGATGCCACCGGGGGATCGCACGCCCCGCAAGCCCTCGCAGCCGCCGAGCCCGTCGCCGACGACTCCGACCGGCTTCTGGAGCACTTACTGAACGACGAGGCCGCCGGATCGCTGTTCACGCGGACCGAGCCCGAGTACATGGCCGAGGTGGTCGGCCGACCCATTGAGGACTGGATGGTCTTCCTGCACCCCGACCAGCGCGGTGCCGCAACACGGCGCTACCAGGGCCCGGCCCGGGTACGCGGCGCGGCCGGCACCGGCAAGACCGTCGTGGGCCTGCACCGTGCGTCCGAGTTGGCGCTGCGCAACCGTGCCCTCGTCGCCGAGCGAGAGCAGGACGGCGGCGAAGCCGCCACGGTGCCGCCGGTGCTGTTCACGACCTACATCAGGTCGTTGCCCGCGGTGTTCGAGTCACTCTATGACCGGCTGCCGGGCACCCGAGCCGGTGAAGTGGAGTTCATCAACGTCGACCGGCTCGCCCGGCGGATCTGCGACGAGGCGGGTGACAGCGCTTTCGTCAACCCCAACAAGGTCACCAAGGCCTACAACGAAGCCTTCAAGCAGACCGTCGTGGCCGAAACGCCGCTGCACCGCGGCTTCACCTCGCAGTACCTGCGGGACGAGATCACGAAGATGATCAAGGGGCGGGCCATCGAGACGCTCGAGGAGTATCTCGAAGTTCCCCGCACCGGGCGGCGAGCACGGCTGGGGCACCTGCAGAGAACCCAGGTGTGGGAACTCATGGAGTGCTGGGACGCGCACATGGCCCGCCACGGAACCATCGACTTCTGCGACGTGATCCTGCGGGCGCTGGCCCACGCCCGCGGGCGCAGCAGCCCCGCCTACTCGGCGGTCATCGTGGACGAGGCACAGGACCTCACCCTGGCGGGACTGCAACTCCTGCGGGCGCTCGTCAACGCGCCGACCGTCGAGGGGGATCGACCCGACGGCCTCTTCATCCTGGGCGATGCCGCGCAGCGCATCTATCCCGGCGGGTTCACGCTCCGCCAGGCCGGCGTCGAGGTGCGGGGCCGCACCACCTTGCTGACCGAGAACTACCGTAACACCGCCGAGATCATCGGGGCGGCGATGGCGGTCGCCGGCGACCACCGCGTCGAGGACCTCGGTGAGGACGTCCGTCGCGGGGACGAGCCGATCGCGACGGTCAGGAGCGGACCCCGCCCGGTCGTCGTGCAGATCAGCGGGCTCGACGCCCAGACCGACGAGATCGCCCGCAGAATCGAGGCTCTCGAGCGTTGCGACGCGGGCATCGGCCCCGGCGACGTGGCCGTGCTGGCACCGTTCAACACCTCTGCCAACAGCGTCCGTGCGCGCCTGCGGAGCCACGGACTCGAGGTGCAGTCGTTGGAGGACTACGACGGGCGGCCCAACGACGCGGTGAAGGTGGGCACCTACCACCGCGCCAAGGGGCTCGAGTTCAAGGCGGTGTTCCTGCCCCACCTCGGTCGGTTCCCGCCGCAGGCGAAGAAGGGCTCGAGTGCCGAGGAGGCCGCCGAGAACCACGAGTTGGCCGTCTCGCAGCTGTTCGTGGCAATGACGAGGGCCCGCGACCTCGTAGTGATCCTCCACGGAAGCAGGCTCAGCCCCGTGATCAGCCCCGCCGAGGACCACTTCGAACGAATCGAACCGTAGGTGTGACACCACCCGCCGTGTTCGCGGGACGTCTCGTTGTTGTGGCCGTATAGTGGCCGTACGGACTTGTTGGATGCCGAGGGGAGCAACATGGAGCAGCACAAGGGTCGGACTCGTAGTGCGCGCCTGGAGGTCCGGACGACCCCGGAGGATCGGAGGCTGATCGACAAGGCAGTCGCCGCCTGCGGAGTTGGCCTGACCGAGTTCGTCGTATCCAACCTAACGACGGCGGCGCGTCAGGTACTGGCGGACCGCACCGAGTTCGTTCTCGATCCCGAGGCGCAGGAGGCCTGGGAGGAGTTGAACCGACGCCCCGCGCGTGACCTGCCGGGGCTCCGCGAGTTCATGGCCCGCCCATCACCCTTTGCCGACGAGTGACCGGCCGATACCCGCCGCCGCGCCTGCTGGCGCCCGGCGACGATCTCGACGGCTTCGAGTGCCGCTCCGAGACACAGACCCAGTGGCTCCACCGGCACGCCCGGCAGGCGCACGGCACCGGTACGACAAGGGTGTTCGTCGTCACCGCGCCGCCCGGCTCGAGGGTCGTGGCCTACTACGCATGGTGCATGGCGGCCATCGCAACCCCGGACGCCCCCGAGCGACTGAGGCGCGGGGCCGGCCGGTACCCCCAGCCCGTCGCCCTTCTCGCCCGCCTCGGCGTATCGATACAGCACGAGGGGCGGGGCCTCGGTGCCGGACTGCTGCGCGACGTCATCCGCCGGACGGCCCGGGCAGGCCAAGAGATCGGGTGCCGTGGCCTGCTGGTCCACGCCGAGACCACCGACGCCCGATCCTTCTACCTCCGAGCGGTCCCGGAATTCGAATCATCACCCACCGACCGGCTCCATCTCGTGCTGCTGATGAAGGACATCCACCGACTGTTCCGGGACTGACTCCGCAGGCAGCCCTCCATCGCAGTGTCGCGGAGGGAGCGTTCTCGGAATCATCCGTCCAAGCGCAGCGAGGCGGTCTGACCGGGTACGGTCGGCGGCGTGGATTCGCTCGATCGAGTTGTGCCGCCGTCGGGGCGGCATGGCGGTGACGGGCCGGCGGTGGCGCGGGCGCTGGGGTTGGATCCGGGATCGCTGCTGGACCTGTCGCAGAACCTGAACCCCTTCGCCCCCGACGTGGCGACGCTGGCGGCATTGCATTTGGGGGAGTTGCGGCGCTATCCCGATCCGGCGGCGGCCAGCCGGCTGCTGGCCGGGGCGATGGGGGTGGATCCCGCCCGGCTGGTGCTCACGAACGGAGCCGCCGAGGCAATCGGGCTCGTGGCGGGCGAGATCGGTGGGCGTGTTCAATCCGAGCCGGAGTTCGGGCTGCATCCCCGTGGCGACGCGGGGCCGGTCTGGCGCAGCGACCCGCACAACGTGGCGCTGCGCGTCTTGCCGCCCCGGGTGCGCCGCGACGCGGGGCCGGTCTGGCGCAGCGACCCGCACAACCCCTCCGGGCGCCTGGCCGGGTCGGACGACGCGGCCGACGTATGGGACGAAGCGTTCTACGCCCTGGCCACCGGGCGCTGGACGGCCGGGCGCGACGGCGTCGTGGTGGGCTCGCTGACCAAGACGTTCGCCTGCCCGGGGCTGCGGCTGGGCTACCTCATCGCCGACGACGTGGCCCGGTTCGCGCACCGGCAACCGCAATGGTCGGTGGGCTCGCTGGCGCTTGCGTTGCTTGCGGATCTGCTGGAGCGCGCCGACCCGGTGGGCTGGGCGACGGCCGTCGCCGGGGCGCGCCGTGACCTGGTGGAACTCCTCGAGACACGGGGTCTCACGGTGCAGGCCGCCGACGCTCCCTGGGTACTGGTGCAGGCCCCTGGCTTGCGGGAGGCCCTCGCCCCGCACGGCGTCCTGGTACGGGACTGCGCCGGCTTCGGACTGCGCGGGACGGCGCGGATCGCCGTCGGCGACGCCGGTGATCTGGCACGCCTGGCGGCGGCACTGGACCGTGCCGGCTTCACCGACGAGGCCGCCGACACAGGACTCGGCGCGGCGCCCGGCGCTGCCGGCAACGGCGCCGGGACCGGGCGGAGGCCCGACATCGCGGCCACCGTGTCCGACGCGGGCGACTCGGCCGTCGGCGGGCGCGCCGCAGACGGCGGTGGTCGGAGCCGCCGAGAGCCGGTCGAGCGCTTCCTGGGCTAGGAGGCAAGGGCCGGGCCGGCGGCGACAGTTCGACCGGCCGGTCGGGGCCTAGACTGCGACTCGGCTCGGAGACGAAGTCCGGTTGGAATCCGGCACTGTCCCGCAACGGTGAAGCGACTCCTGTCGCTGAGTCCGGTCGAACCTCGGGCCGATGCAAACCACATGGCCCTCGAGGATCAGGGTTGGTTTGGCCGGCAGCCTCTGTCGATCGAGCTTCCGTCCTCGACCGACAGGAGGTACCGGATGTTCCGACACCGCCTCGTTCTCATTCTCGTCTCGATCCTGGCGCTGGGAGGGCTACTCGCCGCAGCGTGCAGCGGCAGCGACGAGTCACCGACCACGGCAGCAACCGCACCGGCAGCCGAACCCGTCCCGGCTCCCGAACCGGCCCCCGCACCGCCGGAGGCTCCCGAACCTGCGCCTGCAACACCCGAGCCGGCACCCGCACCACCCGAGCCGTCCGAGGACGAGCCACCGCCGGACACCACGGCCACCGAGGAGCCGGCACCGGCGACCGTCGGCGACGAACCCGCGGAGGACACCGAAGCGGAATCGCCGGCCAAGGACAGCGCGACCGGCGAGCCGGAGGCGGAGTCCGCCGAGGCCCTGTCATTCCCCGTCACGATCACCTCCGACGGGGGAACCTGGACACTCGAGTCGCAGCCCCAGCGCATCGTGTCGCTGTCACCGACGGCGACGGAGATCCTCTTCACCATCGGGGCGGGACCGCAGGTGGTGGCGGTGGACAACTGGTCCGCCTACCCGCCCGAGGCACCGACCACCGACCTGTCGGGCTTCGATCCGAACATCGAGGCCATCACCGCCTACGAACCCGACCTGGTGGTTATCGCCAACGACAGCAACGAACTGGTCGCCGGCCTCACGGCGCTGGACATCCCGGTGCTGATCAGCCCGAGCCCGTTCGACATCGAGGGAGGCTACGCGTCGGTGGAGACACTCGGACTCGCCACGGGTTACGCCAGCGAGGCGGCCGAGGTCAGCGGGTGGATGCGTTCGGAGATCGCGGCCGCCCTCGCCGACGCACCGGTCGTGCCCATCCGCATCTACCACGAACTGGACGACACACACTTCTCAGTCAGCTCCAACAGCTTCCTCGGGGCCGTCTACGCGGCGCTCGGCACGGTGAACATCGCCGACCCGGCCGACACCGACGGCTACGGATACCCGCAGCTCACCGAGGAGTACATCATCGAGGCCGATCCCGAGTTGATCATCATCACCGACCTGCTGGCCTACGGCGCGGAGGACGTGGCCGCCCGGCCGGGCTGGGAGACGGTGACCGCGGTCCGCGACGGCAACATCCTGGTGGTAGACGCCGACATCGCCTCCCGATGGGGCCCTCGCCTGCCGCAGTTCATCGGCGCCGTCGCCGAAGCGCTGGCGACGATCGCCGCGGCGTCCTAGGCGGCACGGAGCCGCAGGCACAATGGCCAGACCGCCCGCGCCGGACAGCGCCGAGCGGGCCACCGGGCGCGCCTTCCGGCTGCCCCCGCTGGCCGCCGCGGGCACGCTGGTGGCCCTAGCGGCGGTGGCGCTACTCAGCGCCACGACCGGTGCGGCAGGTCTGGCGTTCGGCGACGTGCTGGCCAGCCTCGTGGACCGCTTGCCGCTCGTCGACGTGGACTCACCACTCAGCAGCCGCCAGGAGGGCATCCTGTTCCAGATTCGCCTGCCCCGGCTGGTGCTGGGCATGCTCGTGGGCGGCTCGCTGGCCATGGCAGGAGCCGCCTACCAGGGGGTGTTCCGCAACCCGCTGGCGGATCCGTACCTGCTGGGCGTCTCGGCAGGCGCCGGGTTCGGGGCGGTCCTAGCGCTGGGTTTCGGCCTCGACGTGGGCTGGGGGCCATTCGATGCCCTGCCGGCGGCGGCGTTCCTGGGAGCCCTGGTCGCGGTGACGGCTTCGGCGGCCATCGCCCGGGGCGCCTGGCGCTCACCGGCCACCCTGCTGCTCGGGGGCATCGCCATGGCGGCGTTCTTCTCGGCGGCGCAGACCTACGCCATCGGCCGGCTCAGCGAGACGCGCACCCGCGAGGTGCTGTCGTGGCTGTTCGGCCAACTCAGCACGAGCGGCTGGAGACAGGTTTGGATCCTGCTGCCCTACGTGGTGGTCTGCGGGATGATCGTGCTGCTGCACCGCCGGCACCTCGACGTGCTTCGGGTCGGCGACGATGAAGCGCGCTCGCTGGGCCTGAACCCCGGCAGGGCGCGACTCGTGGTGATCGCCTCGGCGTCGCTGCTGACGGCTGCGGCGGTGTCGGTCAGCGGCCTCATCGCCTTCGTCGGCCTCGTCGTGCCGCATATCGTCCGGCTGCTGGTGAGCCACAGCTACCGGGTGATCGTGCCGCTCTCGGCGCTCGGGGGGGCGGCCTTCCTGGCGCTCGTGGACACTGGCGCCCGCACGCTGACCGCCCCCGCCGAGTTGCCGGTCGGTGTGATCACCGCGTTCGTGGGCGCCCCGTTCTTCGCCCTGGTGCTGTGGCGCGGCGTCCGGAAAGTGGCGGCATGACCTCGGCGGCAGCGGCCTCGACCATAGCGACCGAGCCGGCCGGCGCCCACGCCCTCACCTGCCGCGGCGTGCGCGTGACGTTCGGCGAGACCGAGGCGCTGCGCGGCGTGGACCTGCACCTGGCAGCCGGGGAGTGGCTCGGCCTGATCGGCCCCAACGGCGCCGGAAAGTCCACACTGCTGCGGGCCATCGCCGGGCTGGTGACCCACGACGGCACCGTGGCGCTGGACTGCGGCCGGCGGCCCGAAGGGACCGACGTGGCCCTCGTGCCGCAGATCCCGATCCTGCCCGAGGGCATGTCAGTGGCCGAGTACGCCCTGCTGGGGCGCAGCCCTCATCTGGGCTGGCTGGCGGTCGAGTCGCGCCGTGATCGCCGCATCGTGGCGTCGGTGCTGGAGCGCCTCGACCTGCAGCAGTTCGCCGACCGCCCCGTGACGCACCTATCCGGCGGGGAGACCCAGCGGGTCGTCCTCGCCCGAGCGCTCACCCAGCAGGCCCCGATCCTGCTGCTGGACGAACCCACCAGCGCCCTGGACTTGGGCCACCGGGACGCCGTGCTGGAGTTGATCGACGACCTGCGATGCAACGACGGGATCTCGGTCGTCGCCGCCATGCACGACCTCGGCACGGCCGCCCGCTTCGCCGACCGGCTGGCCCTGATCGACCGGGGCCGCATCGTCGCCGACGGCCCGCCCCAGAGCGTGCTTGTACCGGGCAGACTCTCCGATGTCTACGCCACGCCGCTCAGCGTCCACACCGTGGCCGGTGAGATCGTCGTCTTACCTGCACCCCGCACGCGACAGGAGCACCTCCCGTGACCAGCGACGAAGCCCCCCTTACCGACCGCCCCTACGAGCAGCGCCAACTGCGCTCGGCGCCCTCGCTGGTGCTGGTCAACACCGGCGACGGCAAGGGCAAGTCCACGGCCGCGTTCGGCACGATCCTGCGGGCCCTCGCCCAGGGTTGGCCGGTGGCGGTGGTGCAGTTCCTCAAGAGCGGCGACTGGAACACCGGCGAGGAGAAGACCTGCCGCGGCCTGGGCGTGGAGTGGTACTCGGCCGGTGACGGCTTCACCTGGGACTCCGAGGACCTCGACGAGACCAAGGCGAAGGCGGTGGCGGCTTGGGAGTTCTCAGCAGGGCTGGTGGCGGCCGGCACCCACCGGCTGGTGGTACTGGACGAGATCAGCTACGCCATGACCTGGGGATGGATCGCCGCAGACGAGGTGGCGGCGGCATTGGCCGGGCGCCCCGAGCAGGTCAGCGTGATCCTGACCGGCCGCGACATGGCGGCGGAGGTCGTCGAGGCAGCCGACACGGTCACCGAGATGGTGAGCGTGAAGCACGCCTTCGACGGCGGCATCCGGGCCAAGAAGGGGATCGACTACTGAGCGCGGCGGGCACAGGGAGCGGCACGGCCACGGCGGCGGCCGGATCCGGCCGCCGCGGCGGCCCCCGACACTCCCCGACTGCGGCACCGGCCAACAGTGCCGGCGGGCACCCATGACAGTGCCGGTCGAGCCGGTCCTGCGCGTGGCGGACGCGGCGCCGCGTGGCGTGCTGGTCTGGCGCTGGCCGGCGACCGTCGGCGCGATCTCCTCTGCAGCTGTGGGGGGCGGATCGAGCCGGCCCGGCTGGGTGATCAACGTGGGCGTGGACTCGGGCTACGGGCGCACCGACCTGGCCGGCCACGCCGCCGAGGTCGCCACCGGGCTCGACCTCCCGGGCCGGGGCGTGGCGCTCTTCACCGCCGCAAGCGTGAACCGACCCGCTCGCAGCGCTGCCGGCGGCGTCACCGTGCACGCCACCGTCGGCGTCAGCCACCCCACCTGGGCCGCGGCTCCTGAGGCCGGCAACGGATCCGCCGAAGTTCTGATTCCTGAGGGGTCGCGGCCGGGCCCGGGGCCCGCCGTCCCGCCGACGCCCGGGACTATCAATCTCGTCATCCAGGTCCCGGTGTCGCTGGCCGGGGGCGCGGCCGTGAACGCCGTGATCACGGCAACGGAGGCCAAGACCCAGGCGCTGGTCGAGGCGGGCGTCGACGGCACCGGTACCGCCACCGACGCGGTCGTGGTGGCGTGGCCGTCCTCGACAGGACACTCCGAGCACTTCGCCGGCCCTCGCTCGCCTTGGGGAGAACGAATCGCGCGCTGCGTGCATGCGGCGGTGCGAGAGGGACTCGCGACATGATCGCGCTGGTGCTCGGTGGAGCCAGCTCCGGCAAGTCACTCGTGGCCGAGGAGCTCGCCGGATCCCTCGGTGGCGCCGTCACGTACGTGGCCACCGCCGTGCCGGACCCTGGAGACGCCGACCATCTGGCACGAATCGCCGCCCACCGGACGCGCCGCCCGGCCGACTGGGTGACGGTGGAGTGCGCCGCTGCGGCCGACCTGGCGGGCCATCTTCGGCGGCTCGACGGCGTGGCGCTGGTGGACTCGCTCGGCACCTGGATCGCCCTGAAGCCAGGCTTCGACGTGGCAGAGGAGACCGCCGACCTGCTGGCAGCCGTCGCGCAGCGAGATGCCCCGACCGTGCTGGTCTCCGAGGAGGTGGGCCTCGCCGTGCACCCGCCGAGCGAAGCGGGGCGGCGCTACGTGGAAGCCGTCGGGGCACTCAACCAGCGGATCGCTGCAGTCGCCGACACGGTGCTGCTGGTCGTGGCCGGTCGGGCCTTGGAGTTGCCGTCACCGCAGGGCGGGTCGTGCTGAGCGCGCTGTCGTTCCTGACGATCTTCGGGCGGCCGATTCCGCCGAGTCGGCACACGTTCCGGTGGTTCGCCGTCGTAGGTGGCGGGATCGGGGCAGCCGTCGGGGGCGTCCACTGGGGGGCCCACCTGCTGTGGCCGCCGCTCGTTGCCGCTGCCGTCGTCCTGGCCGCGGACCTGCTGCTGACGGGAGCGCTGCACCTGGACGGCCTGGCCGACTCGGCCGACGGGCTGGGGGCGCAGGTGGACCGGGCCCGACGCCTGGAGTTGATGACCGAGCCCGGGATCGGCGCCTTCGCCCTCGCTGCGGGCAGCGTCGTGCTCGTGGCCCGCTGGGCGCTGCTCGCGGAGGGGGAGATCGAGTTCCTGGCGTTCGTGTGCGTCTGGGCGACGAGCCGCGTCCTCGCCGCGACAGTGCCGGCCTTCGTCGGCTACGCCAGGCCCGGCGGGCTGGCCGAGGCGTTCTGCGCCGGTTCCGGGCGCTGGTTGCTTGCGTGGCCGGCGCCCGCGGCGGTGGGGCTCTACTTCGTGAGTGGCCCGCTCGGTCCGATCGCGGCGGGCTCCGCCGTCATGACCTGCATCGGGATCGCCGTCCTCGCCAAGCGGCGACTCGGCGGATTCACCGGAGACATCCTCGGCGCGGTGATCATGCTGAGCGAGACGGCCGCATTGCTGACCCTCGTGGCCGCGCCGTGAACCGCCGGCCAGGTGACTGCGACCGAGCCGACCCTCGTGGCCGCGCGCTCGCCGGCAAGCCCGGGCTCCCCTCGAGCCCAGCACCGGGAAGCCGGTGCGGTTGGGGGTTGCGCCCGTGAGCGCGCTCGCCGGGCGCTGCGGGGCGGTTGCGGCCGGCCTGCTACTGGACCGCCTCGCCGGGGAGCCGCCCGCCGAGGCGCACCCGGTGGCGTGGTTCGGGCACCTCATGGAATGGCTCGAGGAGCGGATCTGGGCAGACAGCCGGCGGCGCGGGATCGCATACGCCGCCGTGGGCGTCGCGGTGGGCATCCTGGCGGGCCGACTGCTGCGCTCGGTGACAACAGCCGTGGCGTTCAGCGTTGCCGGACGGGAACTCCGACGTGTCGCGGCCGGAGTCGGCGAGGCCGCCGCGCGGGGGGATCTCGAGCGAGCCAGAGCGGAACTCCCGGCGCTCGTCGGGCGGAATCCCGGCGATCTGGGCACCTCGGGCGTGGCGGCCGCCGTCATCGAGTCAGTGGCCGAGAACAGCGTCGACGCCGTGGTCGCTCCCGCCTTCTGGGCGGTTGTGTCCGGTGCGCCCGGCGTCCTCGCCTACCGGGCGATCAACACGATGGACGCCATGGTCGGCCACCGCAACGAGCACTACCGCAGGTTCGGCTGGGCGGCCGCCCGCCTCGACGACCTCGCCAACTACGTGCCGGCCAGGATCTTCGCCGCGCTGGTCGCCGCCGTCGTCCCCGAGCGAGCGCGGGAGGTCCTCGCCGCGGTGCGCCGTGACGCTCCGGCCCACCCGTCGCCGAACGCGGGGGTCGCCGAGGCGGCCGTGGCCGGTGCCCTCGGCCGGGAACTCGGCGGTCCGCTGCGTTACGGCCCGATCCTCGAGAACCGCGCCCCGCTGGGGACCGGTCCACGCCCCACTCCCGCCGACGTGCCCCGTGCCGTCGACATCGCCGACCGCGTCGAGCGAGTGCTGCTGGCCGTGCTGGGGCTCGCCTGGCTGCTGGGTGCCGGCCGGCGAGCACCGAGTGCGGGGAGACTCGGCCCGTGAGCGCCGCTCTGTTTCCCGCGGTGCCACCGCTGGACGCCGGGGCCATGGAGGCGGCTCGCCGGCGTTGGGCCACCCGGGCGGAGCCGCCCGGCGCACTCGGACGCCTGGAGGATCTGGCCGTCCATCTCGCAGGGGTGGCCGGCCGCTGCCCCCCACCGGTGCCGTCGGCCCCGGCCGTGGCGGTATTCGCCGGTGACCACGGCGTCGTCGCGGACGGGGCGAGCGCCTGGCCGTCAGCGGTCACCGCGGCGATGGTGGAGACCATGAGCGCAGGCGGCGCCGCGATCTGCGTGCTCGCCGGCACCGTCGGGGCGTCGCTCACCGTGGTGGACGTCGGTGTGGCGTCTCCTCTGGAGCATCTGGTGAACGTGCGCCACGAGCGGGTACGCCCCGGCACCGCCAGCATCGCCCGCGGCCCGGCCATGACCGTCACCGAGGCCGCTGCCGCTGTGGAGGTGGGAAGTCGTATCGCCGGCGAACTCGTCGAATCCGGCGCCGACTGCCTCATCGGGGGAGACATGGGAATCGGCAACACGACAGCCGCCGCTGCGCTCATCGGCGTCGCCTGCGGGCGAGCCGCCGAGGACGTCATGGGCTCGGGTGCCGGCATCCCGGCTCTCGGCCGGGAGCACAAGCAGCGACTGATCGCCGCCGCCATGCGGCAGACCGAGGGGTGTGCCGACCCGCTGGAATTGCTCGCCCGCCTCGGCGGACTGGAGATCGCCGCCCTCGCCGGCTTCTATATCACCGCTACCGGGCGTCGCACACCCTTCATCGTCGACGGCGCCATCGCCTGCTCGGCGCTCTGCGCGGCCGACCTGCTGAGCCCCGGCACGGCACGCCATGCCATCGCCGGGCATCTCTCCGCCGAGCCCGCGGCGGCCATAGCCCTGGAACATCTGGGGCTGCGGCCGCTCCTGGACCTCGATCTCCGCCTCGGCGAGGGAACGGGCGCCTGCCTCGCCTTCCCGCTGGTGAGGGCGGCCGCAGCAGCTCTGGGGCAGATGGCGGAACTGCCCACCGAGGGACCCGCGGCGTAGACCGGACGTGCCTCAGATCGCCGCGGGCCCGCGCCCCGCCGATCTGCTGGCCATGCACTAATTCAATCTTTCAATAGGTGCTATTACTATTCGTAGCTCGTGGAGTGGTTCCACTTCAGTCCCGTTGCGGTTGCATAGGCTGCGGTCCCGTGAACCGGCCTCCCCAACGGGCCCCGCGGCATCGCCGGGATTCGCGGAGGAGTCCTTGGGGACGGTACGTGGCCGTCGGGGCCGCGCTGCTGATGGTCGTGGTGGTCGCGGGATGGGGCCAGGCAGCGGCGCAGACCGGGGGACCGGAGGGGCTTCTGGACGACGCCACGGAGATCCCGGAGGACACCCCCGAGGACACCCCCGAAGACACCCCCGAAGACACCCCCGAAGACACCCCCGAAGACGCCGCCGGAGAGATCCCGGAGGACACCGAGGAGCAGGTTCCGGAGGAGGTCCCGCCCCCGGCGCCGGCCGGCGCGTTCGAGGGTTGCGTGACGGCGCAGCGCCTCGCCGACGGGCGGATCGAGGTGGCCGTGCAGCCGAGTTCGCCGGGCGGCGCCTGCGGGGAGCGCCTGCTGCCGCGGCGCCGCTTCCTGCCCGCCCAGGCGGTGGCCGGGCGGTGGCTGGTGACCGCGCCGCTGCGGATCGACGACGTCGTGCTGCGGGTCGCGGCGCGGCACCTGGCCGGCGGGGCCGTCGAGGTGGCCGTGCAACTGCGCTCGACGGGGGACGGCACCTGGGGCCCGCGCCTGCTGCCGCGGCGCCGCTTCCTGCCCGCCGCCGCCGAGGCGGACCGCTGGCTGTCGTCGTCGCCGGTGAACGCTCTGGTGCCGACGTACAACTCGGTGCTGGAGCGTGCCCAGCTCGTCACCTTGTACGGGTACCCCAATACCCCGCCGATGGGGATCCTGGGCCGCGGCAGCCCCGAGCAGGTGGCCGATCAGGCAGCCGAGTTCGCGGCCGACTACGACCGGTTGAACGGCGACCGCGAGGTGATCCCCGCGTTCCACCTGATCACCGGCGTGGCCCAGGCCCATCCCACCCCCGACGGCACCTGGATCTCCCGGATGCCTCCCGAACTCATCTCCGAGTACGTGGAGTTGGCCCGCGAGCGCGGCATGCACGTGTTTCTCGACGAGCAGATCGGCTGGAGTGACCCGCTCACCGAGGTGAGGAAGCTGGAGCCGTTCCTGCGGGAGCCGTTCGTGCACGTGGCCATCGACCCCGAGTTCGCCACCAAGCGCTTGGAGCGCCGGCCGGGGCTGGCGATCGGCGGGGTCACCGGCGCCGAGATCAACGAGGTCCAGCGCTATCTGGCAAGCATCGTGGCCACCGAGGGCATCCCACCGAAGATCCTCATGGTGCACCAGTTCACGCCCTGGATGGTGACCGACCGTGCCGACATCGTGGACGTCTTCGAGGTCGACCTGTCGATCGACATGGACGGATTCGGGGGGATCGGCATCAAGTTGCAGCACTACGACCTGTTCGCGGTACCCGAGCCTTCGGAGCGGCCGGCCATCAAGGTGTTCCTCCGGTACGACACGCCGGTCCTGACCCCCGAGCAGATCCAAGTGCTCGACCCCCGGCCGGACATCATCGTCTACCAGTAGCCCAGCGGCAGCTCGGTCAGGCGTCCGTAGTCGAGGTGTAGAGTTCGCGCCGATTCGACCTCGGGGTTGGCAACGTCCGTCCTGGATCAGGGAGTAGTGCGGAGAGCATGAGCGAGTTGGCATCGATACGGGCAACGTGCACGCCGCGAGCCGATGTTCTGGCAGGCGGGCTGGTGGACAAGCATTTCGCCGCGCAACTCGATCAGGTCGTGCACGGGGCGGCGGGCTACGAGACGTATGCCGATGCCGAGCGCTTCTTCGAGTTGACGTTCCCGACGCGGGGGCTGCGCGATCTGCTGGCCGGCACGTTCGCCCGGCTTTCGGGCCGTCCGGGCGTCGCGCCGAGCGCCGAGCATGCCGTCTACCGCTACGAGACCAGCTTCGGCGGCGGCAAAACGCACGGTCTCATCGCCCTGTGGCACCTGGCCTCCGGCGCCCGGCCGGCGAACCTGGCCGAATTCGTGGATCCCGGCCTGCTGCCGCAGGCGTGTCAGGCCGCGGCGGTGGTGGGTGACCACCTCGACCCGATCGCGGGGGTGAGCGGCGCTGGCGACCCCGACGGCCTCGTGACTTGGACCCTGTGGGGCGAGATCGCCCGCCAGCTCGGCCCCGAGGCCTGGGCCCGCATGGCCGCCTGTGACGAGGCCCGCACCGGCTGCGGCAAGCAGGTGTGGCTCGACATCTTCGCCGAGACGCCCACGCTCATCATCATCGACGAGTTGGCCCAGTACCTGCGCCGCCTCGGCTCATCGGGCGATGCGGCAGTGCGCAGCCTGGCCGGCGCCACCATCGACGCCCTGAAGGTGCTGTTCGAGGCGGCCACGGCTGCGCCGGCGGTGCGCATCGTCTTCACGCTCGCCACCGGTACGGCCGCGTTCGGCAAGGAGACCGCCGACGTGGAGCGGGCGCTGGCAGACGTGGCGGCGCGGACGCTTCACACCGAGGCCGCCGACGTCATGGCCCGGCCCATGGGGGCGGTGGGGCGGCCCGCCGAGGACCACGAGATAGGCCACATCCTGCGGCGGCGGCTGTTCGAGGAGGTAGACGGCTCTGCAGCGGCGGAGGCGGCCCGCGCCTACCGCGACCTCTACGCCGACCTAGCCGCCCGCGGCGTCACCGCAGGCGGCGCCACCGACGACCCGGCCGGCTACGCGCAGCGGCTCGAAGCCGCCTACCCGTTCCATCCGGCGCTGATCGACTGCCTCGACAAGCGCATCGGCCCGCTGCCGGGCTTCCAGCGCGCCCGCGGCGCCCTCAAGATGCTGGCCGAGTCGGTGCAGCACCTCTGGGGCGGTGGCGGTGCCAGCGAACTGGCGATCCTCAACCTGGGCGACCTGCCGCTGGAGGCAGCGGCCGTGCGCGCCTCGGTCACCTCCTCGGTGGGGCGCGAGGCGCTCGACGGCCCGGCTACAGCCGACTTCGCCTCGCCCTCGAGCCACGCCGCCGCGCTGGACAACGAGCGCTGGCCGCAGGACCGCCGGGCCACCCGGGCCTGCCGCACCGTGTTCCTGCACAGCGTGGCAGGCGAGCCCACGCCGGGCGCGTCGCTGCCCGACGTGTACGCGGGCACGCTGCGCCCCGGCGAGGACCCCGACGCCGTCGACGAGGCGCTGGCCGCCACCGCGCAGAGGGCCTGGCACCTCACCTCCGACGGGGCGCGCTGGCGGCTGCAGATCGCACCCAACGCCAACCGCATCATTGCCGCCGAGGTGGCCAACGTGCGCAACAGCGACGTGACCGAGGAACTGGATCGCCGGATCCGCGATATTTTCCGCAACGATGGCCCCGTTCAGGTGGTCCACGCCCCCGTTTCGCCCGCGGACGTGACCGACGAGGCCGCGCTTCGCCTCGCGGTGTTCTCCCACGTCGATGTGACCTATACGAGCGCGCCCACGCCCCCCCCCCCCGCGTTTTGGACATCTTCCGCTTCGCGGGCGCAACCGAGGCAAATCGCACATTCCGCAACTCGCTGGTCGCCCTGCTGGCCGACGGGGACGCCACCGAACGGATGCGGGAGTTGCTGCGCTTCGAGCTTGCCGCATTCCGCATACTCAACGACTCCGAGCGGTTGGGGAGCTTCGACCGCTCGGTGGTCGACGCTCTCCGGAAGCTCGCCGGCAGCGCCAAGCTTGACACCCGGGTAGCCGTCTGCCGGGCCTACCGCCACCTCTGGTGGCCGGCCCGGAACCCCCGAGGCGACGATCTCAGACATTTCGAGCTGCCGCCGCGCGACCAGGGCCAAGTCAAGGGTCTGCAGACCGGTGTGGTGCTCGACGCTCTGAAGACCCACGGCAAGGTCACCGACACAGCGCCGCCCACCGACCGGCTGGCCGCCACGTCGGGTTTCAACCGCAGCGAGGAGATCACAACCGCCGCCCTGGCCGAGACGCCGTGGCGCGACCACACCCAACCCATCCCCATCAACCCCACGGCCCTGAACGACGCCATCACCGCAGGGGTGCGCAACGGCACCTGGGTCTACCACGACGCCCAGCGCCGCCAGACCCACACCGCGGAGGAGCCGCCAGCTTCGGTCCGCATCGCCGGCGACGCCTGGCTCTACAGCCTCGAGCGGGCCGAGGCTCTGGGCCTCGGGCGCAAGCCCACCTCGGCGGCGCACGTGGCCGCCGCCCTCGACTCGGCGCAGGGTCGCCTCGACGGCACCGCCCTGCTGAACGCCGTTGCGGGCACCGGCGCCCCGGCCCCCGCCGAGGAGGAACTGCTGGCCGCGTTGGCCGCCGAGGCGGCCGCCGGCGGGCGATTCGTCGTGGTGGAAGGGCCCCCCGGCGGAGGCTCGAAGCCCCTGCTGCCCGAAGAGGTCCGCCGGCGGCGCTTGGCCGACCTCGTGGCGCTGACGGCGGCCGCGGCCTCCGAAGCGGGCATCTCGCCGGGGCCGGCGCCCGATACGCCGACCGCGGAGGGCGACGGCAGCGTGGGGACGGCCCTGCAGCAAGTGACCGACCGCATAGCCGACCACGGTGGCGGCGCCCTGGCCTCGCTGACGGTGACCGCCATTGCGGACAGGGGCGAGGGGCCGAGGGATCTGCGACAGCTCGGGTACTGCATCCCGCAGCTTCCCCGCTTCGAGTGCGAGGTGAGCCTGCGCATCTCAGTCACCTTCGGCGGCCTCGACGGCGGCCTGCGGGCCGAACTGCGGGGGTCGGCCGGCGACTACCAGCAAGTCGAGAAGGTCATGCTGGCCGCCGCCGCGGCGGGCAGCGACGTGAGCGGAAGCCTCGAACTCGGCCTCACGCCGCCTGCGGGGATGACCGTCGGCTCGGCCGACTGGCAGCAGCTCCGCAGCGCGCTGGAGTCCAACAACCCCGGCCGCGTGCTGATCGCCGCCCGCCTGGCCCGAAGCGACGCCGCCGCCGTGACCCCCGGGCCGACTCCGAAAGCCGCCGAATAGTGCCGCCACGGACCGGAGGGGCCTGATGGCGGTGCCGAGCAGCGCGGAGCGGCGCTTCGAGCTGCGGCCGAGCGGCGGCGGCGACGACTGGGGCTTCGAGGTGCGCGAGACCACCGGCGGGCGGGCCATACCGGTGGTGGACGTGCCCGCGGTACGGGCGGTCCGCTACCGGGGCGACGTGCTGGCCGCGGTGTGTGCCGACGGTTACGGGGCCGCCGCCGTGGGGCCGCGCCGGCGGCGGCCGTTCAACCTCACCGCCGAGCCCGGCGTGCGACTCGCCCTGGCGGTGGCCGCCCTGGAACCGGTGCGCCGAGCCGACCGGCGCACCGCCATCGCCGCAGGACTCGGCGCCATGGCCGCCGAGGAGGCCTTCTACTGGTACGCCCGCTGCGTCGGCCCCAGCGGCCCCCGAGCACTGCGAGCCCTGCGGCTGCTGCTGGCCGAGGACTGACCGATGAGTTCTGAGGACCAAGGGATTCCCGGCGAGGCGAGGCGGCTGCTGATCGAGGAGTGGCTGCCGGTGGCCGAGCTGGGAATCGAGTCGGTGCGGGAGCGCGCCGCGGCCAGCGCACTACCGCCGCTCTACTTCCTTCACGTCTGGTGGGCACGGCGCCCGCTGGTGGCCAGCACGGGCGCGGTGCTGGCCGGCCTGCTGCCCGCCTGGAGTACCGAGTTAGCCCGACGATTCCCGGGCCGAGCCGAACTGGCCACCGAGGAGGCCTACCGCAAGTGGTTCCTGGAACTATGCGGCATCCTCGGCGACCCAGTAACTGCAGATCGCCTGATGCGCGCGGCCAAGGCGTCCGGTCGTCGGATTCCGAATCCCTACACCTACAAGCAGGCGTACAAGAACAACCCCGAAGTCGATCATCTGAGGCTGGTTCACGAGGTCTTGAGCGTCACCTGGGGCGTCCTGCCAGCGGTGCTTGACCCAACTGCCGGCGGTGGCTCCATCCCGTTTTCGGCAACACGCTCACGGCTGCCAACGACAGCAAACGACCTCAACCCTGTGGCCGCTGCCGTGGTCCGCGCCGGAGTGGAACTCCCCGACCGCTTCGGCCCCGAGTTGCTGCCCGACCTGCGCCATTGGGGAGAACTGATCGTGAGGAGGCTACGACAACGCCTTGAGCGGTTCTTCCCCTCGCTGGACGGCGAGAAAGCCGCCACCTACATCTTCGCCCGGACGGTTGTATGTCCTCGCACGGGGACGTTGGTGCCGCTCGTGGGTGACTGGTCGTTGCGGCGCGACAAGGCGCCCGTGGCGGTGCGGCTGGTCACCTGGCGAGACGGGCGGGAGTTGGAGGGGCCCGAGTTCGAGATCACCGCGGGCGGCGACATCGACTTCGACCCCAAGGGCGAGGCCACCTGGAACCGCGGCAAGGGGGTGTCGCCGTGGGACGGCCTCGCCATCGACTCCGGCTACATCAAGGCCGAGGCGCAGGCGGGGCGGATGGGCGAGGTGCTGTACGCCGTGGCGATACGCACACCGAAGGGCCGCGGCTTCCGGGCGCCCACCGAGGTGGACCTCGAGGCACTGGCCGCCGCCGAGGCGGAACTGCAGCGCCTGCTCCCGACCTGGGAACGCGACGACGTGCTGCCGAACGAGCGCATCCCCGACGGCAACAAGACCCGCGAGCCGCACAACTACGGCATGCCGCGGTGGCGGGACATGTTCACGCCGCGGCAACTCTTGGTACACGGCAGCTTCACCGAGGAGTACCGCCGGCTGATCCCCGAGGTGCGGGCCGTTATCGCCGACCGGGACCGGGCCGACGCCGTGCTCGCCCTGCTGGCCATGATGCAAGCAAAGGCACTGAACTGGGACTCCCGACTCGCGAGTTGGGATGCTTCTCGGGACAAAATCCGCTCGGTGTTCGACAGCCACAACTATGCCTTCAAGAACACCTTCGCCGAGTTCGAGGCGGGCACCGAGCTGTTCGCCTGGACGTTCAAGCAGCTCCTCGACGCCTACGGCGAGATCGCCCGGCTGCTCGGCGGCGACAGCGAACCGCGGCAAACCCTGACCGGCGACTCCCGCCGCCCGGCCGCAGCGGCAGACGCCGCCCCCGCAGGCGACACCGAGTTCCGGCCGACCCTGACCGGCGAACCCGACGCCGGGCCAGCGAGGGAGGGCGGCCCCGACGGCCTTCCGGGCGGCCCTTCACCCGCACGAGTGCCGTCGACCGCCGCAGCGACCGTCAGCGTCACCTGCGCCAATGCGGGCAACCTGGCGCACCTGGCCGACCGCAGCGTGGCGCTGGTGTGCATTGATCCTCCCTACTACGACAACGTGATGTACGCCGAACTCTCCGACTTCTTCTACGTGTGGGAGAAACGGACCCTGGGCCGGCTATGGCCGGAGCTGTTCGCTGCCGAGTTCACGAACAAGCACGACGAGGCCGTAGCCAACGTGGCCCGCTTCGCCGCCACGGGCCGCCGCGCCAAGGGTCTCGCCGACACCGACTACACCAACAAGATGGCGGCCATCTTCAGCGAGTGCCGCCGAGTGCTGCGGCCCGACGGGGCCATGGTCGTGATGTTCACCCACAAGCGCGCCGAGGCCTGGGACAGCCTGGGCGCCGCCCTACTGCAGGCGGGCTTCAGCATCGGTGCCTCGTGGCCGGTACACACCGAGAGCGAGCAGTCGCTGCACATCGCCCGCCAGAACGCCGTCAAATCGACCATCTTCCTGGCCTGCCGCCCCCGCCCGGCGCGGGCAAGCGGCGACCGGGTGTACCTCGACGACATCGAGCCCGACATCCGCGCTGCCGCGGCGGCTGCCCTCGAGCGCTCCTACGCCGCGGGCCTCAGCGGCGTGGACCTGCTGTTGAGCACCTACGGCCCGGCCCTGTCGGAGCTGTCGAAGCACTGGCCCGTATATGCCGCTGAGGCCGACGCAGACGGCGCCTCCCGGCTGCTGCGGCCCGAGGAGGCCCTGGACGTGGCCCGCGCCGAGGTGACCCGCCGCCTGCGGGGCGCGCTGGCGGGGCGCGAGATCGACTTCGACCCGATGACCGATTTCGCCGTCATCGCCTGGAGCACCTTCGGCGCCCGCAAGTTCCCCTTCGACGAGGCCCGCCGGTTGGCGCTGGCCACCGGCGGCCTGGAGATCCGCGAGTTGGAACGCCACCGGGTGCTGGCCGCCAGCAAGGGCACCGTGGAACTGCTGGAGCCGCGGCGGAGGCTGCGACGGCGAGCGGGGGCACCTGGCGGGGTGGAACCTGAGGCCGCGTCGTTCGGCGTGCTGCTCGACGCGGTACACACCGCGCTCTGGATCACCTCCGAGGACGGCCCGGGCGCCGCCAAGCGCTGGCTCGAAAGCCGCGGCCTCGGCGGCGACCACCGCTTCGAGACGTGCCTGCAGGCCCTCGTCCGAGCGGTCCCCCGCTCGCGCACCCGCGGCGGCTGGAACATCCCCGAGGCCGAACTGCTGGACCGACTGGTGAGCGCCTACTTCCCCAACATCGAGGTGCCCTCGGACGATGTCACCGAACTGGTGGAGAAGCAGACCGTGTTCGAATATGTCTCGACACCCTGACGTAGGCCGTCGGGGGGCCGGCGGCACCCATGAAGCCGGACTCGCGGCGAGTCAGTTCCGCCGGTTCGGTCCGGCCCACCGGCGCGTCGTACACCCGCGGCCCGGTTCCTGAGTTGCCGGTGAGCCCAGAAGGTCTGAGCGGCGACGGTTTCCGGGGCCTGCACCTCGACACCGGCTACGACTCCACCGGCGACCCGCTGGGGCGGTTCTACGTGCCGGTGCTGCGCCGGGCGGTGCGCTACGACCGGGTGGCGGGCTACTTCATGTCTTCGGCGTTCGCCACCGCGGCGGCGGGACTGGCCCGCTTCATCGCCAACGACGGCACGGTGCGCCTGCTGGTGGGCACCCGGCTGAGCCCTGCCGACTGCGCGGCGCTGCAGGGTCAGGGCAGCCTCGAGGAGACCCTGGAGCGCTGCCTGCTGGCCGGCGACGATCTCGGCGGCGCCCCTGCCGAGGACATCGTGGCCCGGCACCGCTTGGAGGTGATCGCCTGGCTGGTGCGGCGGGGCCGGCTGTCGATCCGAGTGGGGCTTCCGTGCGACCGCCGCGGCAACCTGCTGCCTGCCGCCTCGCACGAGGCGCAGCGCTACTTCCACCCCAAGTGGGGCGTGCTGACCGACGCGGCCGGCGACCGCGTGGCCTTCGGCGGCAGCATCAACGAGTCCGCCTCGGGCTGGCAGGGCAACTTCGAGCGCTTCACGGTGTACTGCTCGTGGAAGCCTTCGACCTGGCACGACTACGGCCAGCCGCACGCGGACGACTTCGAGCGGCTCTGGCGCGGCGACCGTCTGGGTGGCAACGACGCCAGCGGCTGGCGCAGCGTGCCGCTGCCCGAGGCCGCGCAGGCCCGGCTGCTGGACCTGCTTCCCGACGACGACTACACGCCGGCAGCCCGCGACCCGCTGGAGCCGCCGCCCGCTCCCGAACCGTCGCCGGGCGACCGGGCACTGGCCGAGGCTGTCCGGGCCGCGCCCGGTACCCGCACCGGCGTGGGCCTGGCCTCGGCGGGGCTTCAGCCGTGGCCGCACCAACTCGCCATCGCCCGGCGCATCACCGACGACTGGCCCCGCTCGTACCTGCTGGCCGACGAGGTGGGGCTCGGCAAGACCATCGAAACCGGCCTGGTGCTGCGCGAGCTGCTGCTGTCGGGGCGCATCCGAACCGCCCTGCTGCTGGTGCCGGCCTCGCTGCTGACGCAGTGGCAGGAGGAGCTGGCCGAGAAGTTCCTGCTCCGGGTGCCGTACCTCGACGGCCGCCGCTTGCACCACCCCGACGGCGCCAGCGAGCCGGTGGGCGGCGGCGCGGACCGCTGGCGGGCCGCACCGGTGCTGCTGGCCTCCTCGCACCTGGCGCGGCGCGCCGGCGAGCGCGCCAACCTGCTGGGGGGGCCGGGCTGGGACCTGGTGTTCTGCGACGAGGCCCACCACGCCCGCCGCCGCGGCACCGCCACCGGCGGCAGCCCCAACAACCTGCTGGCGCTGCTACAGGCACTGGTGCGCGGCGACATGTGCCAGGCGCTGCTGCTGGCCACGGCCACCCCGCTGCAGTCCGGCAGCGCCGACCTGTGGGACCTGCTGGAGCTCTGCGGGCTGCCGCCGGGCTGGAGCGACGGGCCGCACGCCCTGGACCGCTACTTCAGGGAGCTGCAGGACCCGTTCACCTCTAGGGACTGGAGCTACCTGAAGGAGATGCTGAGCGCCCAGGTGGCCGCCGGGGGGATCAACAGCGACGCCTGGGGCGAGATCAAGCAGCGGCTCGACTGGGCCTCCGCCGGTCGCCTGGAGAGCTTCGCCCGCTTCGGCCTGCTGCGCTCGGAGCGGGCCGCCATCCCCACCGAGCAGCGCCCGCTGTGGGACGAGTGGCTGCGGGCCAACACCCCGGTGCGCCGCCGGGTGTTCCGCACCACCCGCGCGACGCTGAAGGCCTACCGGCGGAACGGCCTGCTGGACGCCGCCACGGTCATCCCCGACCGCCACGTACACGACGAGTTCCTGAGCCTCGGGGAGGCCCGGCCCCTCTACGACCGCATCGACGACTACATCGGACGCCACTACGACGCCTACCTGGCAGCCGGGGGGCCTCGGCGCCGCTGGGGTTCATAATGACCGTCTACCGCCGCCGCCTCACCTCCAGCTTCCGGGCCGTGCGCTGCTCGCTGCAACGCCGCCGGGACGCCCTCGCCGGCGGGCGGGGGGCTGCGGCCCTGCTGGACACCGACGACCGGCACACCCTGGAAGGACAACAGGCCCTCGACGACCTGCCGGCCGCCGACGACGGCGCACCCGACGGCGCACCCGGCGGAGGCGCGGCGCTGCGGGCGGAGATCGCCGAGCTGGACGACTTCATCTCCGCCCTCGACGACCTGCCGCCCGACGAGCCGAAGATGGAGCGCCTGCGACAGCTCATCGCCGAAAGCCTCAACGGCGGGCATCGCACGCTCATCGTGTGTACCCAGTACTTCGACACGCTGGACTACCTGCGTGAGCGTCTGCTCGCCACCTTCGGCCGCCAACTGATCTGCTATTTCGGCGGGCGGGGCGAACGCTGGAACGACGACGCCGGCACCTGGCAACCCCTCGACAAGGAGCAGGTGAAGGAGCTGTTCCGGGCCGGCGAGGAGGTTCGCATCCTCATCGGCACCGACTCGATGTCCGAGGGCCTCAACCTGCAGACCTGCGACAGGCTCATCAACTTCGACCTGCCCTGGAACTTCATGCGCGTCGAGCAGCGCATCGGCAGGGTGGACCGCATCGGCGGGCGCCCCGACGTGTACGTCACCAACCTCTTCTACGAGGGCACCGTGGAGGACGACATCTACCGCCGCATCCGAGAAAGCCACGACTGGTTCAGCCACGTCGTCGGCAACGCGCAGCCGGTGCTGGCCGCTGCCGAGTCGGTCATCCAGCGCGCCGCAATGCGCCGCTGCGCCGACCTCGCCGCCACCGAGGCAGCAGTCAGCGAGGCCGCCGCCGAACTCGGGGGCATCATCGACGGGCTCCGCGGCGCCCCCGTGGGGCTACACGACCTCGACGCCGTCCCCCGCCACGACACCGGCCTCCAACCGGAAATGACCCTGGATCAACTCGGCGGCACTCTGCGCGGCAGCGACGTACTGCAGCACCGCTTCGAGCCGCACCCCGACGTGGACGACGCCTGGCTCTTGACCGTGGACGGCCGGACCCACGCCGTCACCTTCGACCCCCGCGCCTACCAGGACATCACCGGCCTCCAACTACTCACCTGGGGCAGCCCCCTCTTGGAGCGCCTGCTCCAAGAGATCGCCCCCCACCCGGCGGATCCGGCGTCGTACTCGCCGCGGTAGGTGGTCTCTTGGAGCGCCTGCTCCAAGAGACCGCCCCCCACCCCTGCTGATCCTCCTCGCCGGTCGACGTTCCAGCGGGCCTCGACGACGAGCGCCGCGGCATCGGCCGTTCGTGTTCCCGCTCGGAGACCAGCGGCGCTCAGACGACGTGCACTCGGGCACCGGGCGCCTCGGCGCGGGCCAGGCGACGATCCGCGGTCAGCAGTTCGCAGTCGAGCGCCGCGGCGAGCGCCACGTAGAGCCCGTCGTAGAACCCGACGCTGTCCCGGAGCCGCCAAGCGGCCTCACACAGCGGCCCGGCATGGGGGTGGCGCACCTCCACCAGCGCCTCCCCCATACGGCGGGCACCGGCGGCGACCTCGGCGGCCAGTTTCCCGCGCAGGACCATTCGCCGCAGCGCCGATCCCAACTCGGCGTCCAAGAGGTGCGGGGCGTGCAGACTCCGCCCCTCCATGAGATCCAGCGCCCCGGACCCCTGCCCCGAGTCCTCGGTCACGGCCTTCACGAGGGCCGAGGCGTCGACGACGAGCGGGGTCACAACCGATCGGCGGCGATGTCGGACAGCAGTTGGTCGGTGTCGACGGCGATGCCGTGGCGTGCCACATGCTCGCGTACTCGGTGGAACAGCTCGGCACGGTCCGGCGCGGCGGCCAGTCGCTCCACCTCGCCGCGCATGTACCCCTGAATCGACATCCCCGCGGCCCGAGCCCGGCGGCGAATCACCTCGTAGGCGTCCTCGGAGACGTCCCTGATCTGAATCGTGGCCATTCACCCATCGTAGCGCTACAACGCTAATTCAGCGCTGAAGCGACGATGGCTCCACGAGTGGCCTCCGAACCGAGCGCCGGCACCTCTTGAGGTGTCCGCGGGCGGCACTCGGTCAGCCGCGGCCCACGAACGGCATGCTGTTGGCCATCACCGTCATCTGCAGGACGTTTGCGTCCGGGGGCAGTTCGGCCATGTAACGCACGGCCCGGGCCACGTCGGCGACGTCCATGAGCGGCTCGGGGCGCACCGAGCCGTCGGCCTGCGGCACGCCGGCCTCCATCCGGGCGGCCATCGGCGTGCGGGCGTTGCCGATGTCGATCTGCCCGACACAAATGCCGTGGGCGCGGCCCTCCAGCGACAGCGCCTTGGTGAGGCCCGTGACGGCGTGCTTGGTGGCGGTGTAGGGCGACGAGTACGGCCGGGGCGCGTGCGCCGAGAGCGAGCCGTTGTTGATGATGCGTCCGCCCGGGGGATCCTGGCGCTTCATGCGGGCGAATGCCGCCCGGGCGCACAGCCAGCTGCCGGTGAGGTTCACACCGACGACCCGCAGCCAGTCCTCCACCGGCAACTCGTCCACCGGCACCGGCCTGGAACCGGCGCCGGCGTTGTTGAAGAGCACGTCCACCCGACCGAAGCGCTCGGTGACGGCGTCGAAAAGGCGCTCCACGTCGCCGGGCAGCGAGACGTCGGCGGTCACCGCCAAGGTCTCGCCGCTGCACTGCGCCACCACCTGCTGCAGCAACTCGGCCCGCCGCCCGCACACCGCCACTGCCCAGCCTCCGGCGCTCAACTCCAGAGCGCTCGCCGCTCCGATGCCGGTGCCGCCACCGGTCACCACAGCCACCCGCCGCTCAGCCACCCTGGCCTCCTCTGCCGTCTCGCCTGCCAGCTCCCGCGGGACACGGTAGCCCGCCGGAATCGGCGCCCTCCCGAAGCAGGAACCCGGCAGCGGGAACCCGGCGCCCCCGCGGTGCGACACGCATCGGCACGACGGTGCCGGCGGCGGGCGTGCCGGCGTGACAAGCCTGGAGGATCGCCTCACGGATTCACGCCGATCCACAACCCGCCTAATGTTGAGACCCGCGGTCGAGGACTGCGATGCGGCGCCGCAGAGCGCGCGGGATCGCCGAGGATGCAGCGTCGGAGGGGAGGCAACCATGCTGGATCGGGCATTGCGGCACTACTGGCACCCGGTGGCCGTCTCCAGCGACGTTACGGCCGAACCGCAGCAGGTACGCCTGCTGGGCGAGCCCATCGTGCTGTACCGCGATGCCGACGGCCCGATCGCGCTGGCCGACAAGTGCGTGCACCGGGGTGCGACCCTGTCGGCCGGGTGCATCCGCGACGGGGAACTCATGTGCCCCTACCACGGCTGGCAGTACGACCGCACCGGCACGGTGACCTTCATCCCCGCGCTGGGGCCCGGCGGCAACATCCCCAGCCAGGCCCGGGTGCAGCGCCATCGCGTCCGCGAGCAGTACGGCGCGGTCTGGGTGGCCCTCGAGGAGCCGGTGGCCGACCCTCCGCCCTGGCCCGACGACGACTGGAACGACCCGGACCGGCGCGTGTTCATGGTGGGCACCTGGCGCTGGCAGGCCTCTGCCGGCCGGATGATGGAGAACGCCGCCGACTTCGCCCACTTCAACTTCGTGCACGCCGGGTTCACCGAGCTGGCCGACGGGCCCTTCATCAAACCTTTCGAGATCGAGCTCACCGGCGACGGCATGACCTACGCCTACGACGACAGCGTGCTGGTACGGGAGTACACCCTGCACCTCCCCTTCACACTGCACGACCGCAAGTCGGTGGTGGCGGCCACCGGCGGGATCACCTGGTCGGAGCAGGGCGACTCCCGCGCCGGCGATATCACCACCATCTCCTCGGTCGCCTCGCCCACCGACCGGACCGAGACGTTGATCTTCGTCTACCTGTCCCGCAATCACGCCCTCGACGTCCCCGACGAGGACTTCGCGGTCGGCTTCGACGAGATCATGGAGCAGGACCGCATGGTCGTCGAGGACCAGGACCCGCTCGAGTTGCCGCTGGACCCGCGGGCGGAACTCCACCTCAAGGTGGCCGACGGCGCCTCGATCGTCTACCGCAGGCTGATGCGAGAACTAGTGGCCACCCACACCTAGCCGGAGGAAGGAACATGCTGGACGAGGCACTGAGGCACTACTGGCACCCGGTGGCGGTGGCGAGCGACGTCACCGCCGAGCCGCAGCAGGTCCGCCTACTGGGCGAGAACATCGTGCTGTACCGCGACGGCGAGGGCTTGGTGGCGCTGCGCGACAAGTGCGTGCACCGGGGTGCGACCCTGTCGGCCGGGTGCATCCGCGACGGCCGGCTCATGTGCCCGTACCACGGCTGGCAGTACGACCGCACCGGCACGGTGTCGTTCATCCCCGCGCTGGGGCCCGACGGCATCATCCCCAGCCAGGCCCGGGTGCAGCGCTACCGGGTGCAGGAGCGCTTCGACGCGGTCTGGGTGGCCCTCGACGAGCCGGTGGCCGAACTGCAGCCATGGCCCGACGACGACTGGAACGACCCGGACTGGCGCGTCCTCCTGGTGGGGGCCTGGCACTGGCAGACCTCCGCGGGCCGGATGACCGAGAACGTCATCGACTTCGCCCACTTCAACTTCGTGCACGCGGGGTTCACCGAGCTCGCCGACGGGCCCTTCATCAAGGACTACGACGTGACGATCACCGACGACGGCATGACCTACGCCTACAACGACAGCGCGCTGATCCGCGAGTACTTCCTGCACCTCCCCTTCACGCTGCACGACCGCAAGGTGGTGGTGGCGACCAGCGGCGGGATCACCTGGACCGAGCAGAGCGACTCCGACGCCGAGTCCAAGATCGGCGACGTCACGACCGTGTCGTTCATCGCCTCCCCCATCGACCGGGCCGAGACGCTCATCCTCGGCTGGCTGTCGCGCAACCATTCCTTCGAGATTCCCGACCAGTACTGGTCGTCCGGCTTCGCCGAGGTCCTGGAGCAGGACCGCGTCGTGGTCGAGTCCCAGGACCCGCCCGAGCTGCCGCTGGACCTCCGCGAGGAACTGCACCTCAAGGTGGCCGACGGCGCCTCGATGGTCTACCGCAGGCTGCTACGAGACCTCGCCGACAGCGCAGCGTCTTGATCGGGGCGGGGTCCGGCAGGACCGCCGCGATCCCCCCGATCTCCGCAAATCGCCCGGGGTGGCCGGGCGGCTCGGCACCTGGTCCCGCCAACCACAAGCGTGCGCCGAATGTGGATCAGTGGATACCCCGAATGCAGAGTAGAGGCTGCTCGAAATGCGGATCAATAGTTACTCCGAATGTGGATTAGAGGTGCGGGACCGGTTAGCCTGATGCCGTGGCACACTTTCCTCGGCACCTGCGCCATGCGCTCAACGAGGCCTTGGGGCACTCCCGGGTGGTTGTGCTGCATGGCGCCCGTCAGAGCGGAAAGACCACTCTGGCCCGCTCGGTGGCGTCCGAACGAGACGGCACCTACCTCACGCTCGACGACGCCGGGACTCTTGACGCGGCTCTGAGCGACCCGCACGCCTTTGTGCGCGGCTACCGGTACCCGCTGGTCATCGACGAGATCCAGGTTGCGGGCCAGCGCCTAGTGGCCGCGATCAAGATGGCGACCGACACCGACAACACCTCCGGCCGCTTTCTCCTGACCGGCTCCACCAATTTCCTCACCGTGCCGACCATCAGCGAGTCCCTGGCCGGGAGGGCGGCGCTGTTGCGGCTCTTGCCGCTCTCGCGGGCTGAGTTGGCCGGCATCGGGCCGCCAGACCACCTCAATCCGGGCGAGGGGCCCGGTGCTCTCGAAAACTGGTTCGAAGGGCGCCTGGAAACGCTGGGCGGCGCCGGAGCCGAGCGTAACGACTACCTGGAGATGATCTGCGCGGGCGGCTATCCCGAAGCGCTGCGCCGGGGGCCCCGAGCCAGGGCCGCGTGGTTCGACGACTACGTGGAAACAGTCATCGGGCGCGACATCGTGGCGCTCGGCGACATCCGCCGGGCCGGGCTCCTGTCGGCACTGCTTCGGCTGGCGGCGGCGAACACCGCGGGCGAGGTCAACGTGTCGGATTGGTCGCAACGCCTCGGCGCCGACCGGGCGACCGTGGAGTCGTACCTGGGTTGGCTGCGAACCGTGTTCCTGATCTACGACCTCCCGGCGTGGACACGCAACCGGGCTGCGCGCGTGGTGCGCCGACCCAAGCTTCACCTCGCCGACAGCGGGCTGGCGGCAGCGCTGGCCGGGGTCGGTCCCGCAGCACTGCGCCCACCCACCTCGACGATCACCGGACGCCTGCTGGAGACCTTCGTGGTAGGTGAGGTGGTCCGCCAGTCGGCTCCCGTGAGGCCCCGGATCGCCCCGCATCACTACCGCGACAACGCCCGACGCGAGGTGGACCTGATCCTCGAACGCCGCGACGGCGCCGTCGTCGCCATCGAGGTCAAGGCCACATCCTCGCCGCGGGGCAAAGATCTGCGCCACTTGGCCCACCTCCGGGATCGACTCGACGCCACCGAGCCGGGTGCTTTCCGGGCAGGCGTCCTGCTGCACACCGGCACCGGCGGCCTCTCGATGGGGGACCGCCTCCGGGCTCTCCCGATCGACGTGCTGTGGGCCGCCGCCCGGTGACCGGCTGGCCCACCGGCCCGCGCTCGAGCCGGCGACGCGTGCCCCTCTCTCCGGCGCCTGGGGTTCCCGCCGCCTGGCGACGGCGCGGCGCGGCGGCTGAAGCAGGAGGCCTCCGATGTGAAGCAGCGCCCGAGTCGCCGCGGGGGCCGCCGGTACCATCGAAGGCGATGAGCGACGACGACGTCCTGGGCGCGGCACTCGAGGTTCTGAACGACGCCGAGCGGGTCCACTACGACCGGCTGGGCGCCACCACCGCGCTGCTCGCCGACATCAGCTTCGCCGACATCCTCGTGCTGCTCCCGGCCGACACCGGCGGCCGCGCCGGCACCGGTGACGACGGCGCAGGACCGCACTTCGTCGTCACCGCCCACAGCCGCCCCATCACCAGCCAGACGGTGCATCCCGACGACCTGCTCGGCGGGGTGGTCGCGGCGGCCGAGCGACCGTTGGCGGCGCTGGCGCTGCGCACCGGCGTGAGCGCCAACGGCGGCGCCTACCTCGCCGACCAGCAGCAATGGGTGCAGTCGCTGGCCGTTCCCGTGAACTTCGCCGGCCGCACCGTCGCGGTGCTGCTTCGGGAGTTCCCCTCGGCCAGCGACCGGGTCTGGGGGCGGCTGGAGAACACCTACTTCGGCCTGTTCCGCCGACTGGCGGGCATGATCGCCGACGGTGCCTACCCGTACGCCGCCGGGCCCGGGGACCACGACCACCCGCCGCGGGTGGGCGACGGCGTCATCCTGCTGGACGCCTGGCAGCGGGTGGAGTACCTCACGCCCAATGCCCATTCGGCGCTGCGGCGCCTCGGCATCAACGGCGACCCGACCGGTCGCCGGCTTGCGCAGGTGGGGATCGAACCGCGGGCGCTGCGGCTCACGGTGTCGGCGTCACTGCCGCAGACCGAGGAGATCGAGCGGAGCGGCCACAGCGTGGTGGTGCGCTGCCTGCCCCTGATCCAGGAGGACACACTCACCGGCGTCCTGGTGCTGGTGCGGGACATCACCGAACTGCGCCGGGTGGACCGGTTGCTGATCACCAAGAACGCCGCCCTCGCCGAGGTGCATCACCGCGTGAAGAACAACCTGCAGACGGTCTCCTCGCTGCTCAGCCTGCAGAGCCGCTGGTTGGAGAGCCCCGAGGCCAAGGAGGCGCTGTCCGAGTCGGCCCGCCGCATCCGCCTGATCGCCGCGGTGCACGAGATCCTCAGCGGGCCCGACGGCGACAGCACCACGTTCGAGAGTGTCGTGACCTCGCTCTCCTCGCTGCTGCGGGAGTCGCTGGCACCGCCGAACGCACCGATCTCGATCAAGGTGGAAGGTGCGATCGGTCCCCTGCCCAGCGAGGTGATGACCACGATGGCCATCGTGCTGAACGAACTGGTGCAGAACGCCGTCGACCACGGTTTCGGCGGCGCCGCGGCAACCGCCGCCGACGGCAGCGAGATAGTGGTCCGGATCGGGCGGGAGAACTCCCAGCTTCAGGTGTCGGTCACCGACAACGGCTGCGGCATGCCCGACGGCGAACTGGAGGAGGGTCTGGGTCTCACGCTGGTCCGCACGCTCGTGGAGAACGACCTGGGCGGAAGTCTCGTGCACCGGTCCGCGCCCGGCGGCACCACCGTCGAACTCACCGCCCCACTTCGGGCGGATGACAGCGAATAGCGCACCGCTAACTGCTATCATATAGATATGGCAACAATTCGCACCACCATCACCCTCGACAGAGCAATGGCCGAGCAGGCCCGCGACCTGAGGATCAACATCTCCTCCGCAGCTCGCGCGGGCGTCGCCGCGTCGATCAAGAAAGCCCTCGCAGAGGCCGACCGGGAGGCGTACCGCCGCAACCCCGAGCAACCGGACGACTTCTGGGACCAGGCGCAAGCGTGGAGCGACGCGTGAACCGGGGCGAAGTGTGGTGGGCCGAAATCGCCTCGAAGCGAAGGCCGGTACTGCTTCTCACTCGGACCGAGGTCGTCGCGCTGCGGGAGCTGGTGACCGTCGCTGAGATAACAACCAACGCGCGAGGACTCTCCGTGGAGGTGCCGATCGACGCCGAATCGGGGGGCCTCCCGAACGAGTCGGTCATCAACTGCGACGGCCTCTACACGATCCGGCGATCATCGCTCCAGCAAGCTTGCGGAGAGGTAGACGACCAGACCATGGCGCGAGTCTGCCGAGCCATCAGCCACGCCGTGGGCTGTTGAATCGCCGCCAGGGCGCCAACGGCGCGAGGCGGACCCCGACTCGGGGATCGCCGCCGCAAGGGTGCTCGCCGCAGAGATCGCCGGATCGTCTTGGCGCGGGCGACGTCGAAGTCGCACATCCGCTGCAGGTTCAGCCAGAACTCCGGAGTCATGCCGAAGGCTCGGCCGCCCGAGAGGCGACCGGCAGGATCTCCACCGCGGCGCTGCACCCGGGAACCTGCGCCAGCGCTGCATCGCAAGACACAAGCGGCGCGTCGAGTGCCTCCGCCAGTGCCAGATAGATCCCGTCGTAGACGGTCACGTTGGATCGCAACGCGAAGGCCCGGGGCAATAGCTCCGTGTGCGGGAACCGCCGGATCGGCAGGTCCGCCAGATCCTCGAGCGCTGAGGTTGCGCGGGCCGTAGATATCTCCCCTCGCAACGCGTACCGTCGGAGCACCTGGCCGACTTCGGCGTCTACGAGATGCGGAGCGCAGACCGCTTCCCGGCCGGCCAACCGGTCCGCGAGCGACCGGCCCGCCGGACCGCCGGCTCGCAGGAGCAACTCTGCGACCACCGAGGCGTCAGCAACGATCACCTCGATTCTCGCTCGGCCCGCACCACCTCGGCCGGTGACTCCGACAGAGCCGGCTGACCACGCCCCGCGACTCGAGCAAGCACCACATCGATCGGCGGCACCGAAAGGGCCTGCTCCAACTCCCGCAGAAGGTAGTCCGAGAGGCTCATGCCGGCACGCGCCGCCCGCACCTTCGCCTCTCGATGCACGGAATCGGGAACGTTCCGGATCTGAATCATCTTTGTCATGTGATCCACATTATCACATGTGCCTTACATGAAAGATCGTCAGCCGGAGACAGTTCAACGCGCAGGGCGCGCGCAGGCGGCATCCGGTGCCGACAACCCTGGCAGGCTAGCCGGCTGCGGCGACGGCGAGCAGTGAGACGTCGGTGAAGTGGGTGACGGTTGCGGGCACGATGCCGAAAGCAAGGGTCGCCCCCACCGTCAGTGCCAGCGCCGAGCGCAGCGAGAACGGCACCGGGATGCGCCCCGCGTCGCCCAACTCCGGGGCGGGCTTCTCGAACCACATGCGGGCGGCGATCTTGCCGTAGTAGCCCACCGCGATCACGGCGTTCACCGCCGCGAAGCCGGCCAGCACGTAGCCCGCCGGGTTGTCCGCCGACACCAGCGCACCGAAGACGGCGAACTTGGCGTA
The DNA here is from genome assembly GCA_026708055.1 of bacterium. NCBI lineage: Bacteria > bacterium. The sequence continues at coordinate 83,134 of JAPOVS010000075.1, forward strand.
CCAGCCGCCGGCCGGGGGCACCCCCGCCAACGAGGCCAGGAAGACCGTCATCACCACGGCCATCCCCGGCGACACCCTGAACAGGCCGTTGTACGACGCCACGTCACCGGTGCCGGTGCGGCGGGCCACGGTCATGATGACGGCGAAGACACCCAGGTTCATGGCCGCGTAGATGACCAGGTAGGTGAGCACCGCCGAGACGGCCTCGTCGGCCACCGAGGTGCTCACCCCGGCGACGGCGAGCGGTGCCAGCATGAACCCGGCCTGGGCGATGCCCGAGTAGGCCATGAGTCGCACGATGTTCTTCTGCCGCAGCGCCATGAGGTTGCCGGCGGTCATGGAGGCCGCCGCCAGGAACCACAGGGCCGGGCCGTACACGTCGTCGCGCTCCCAGAACCCCACGAACACCAGCGAGCCGAGCGCCACGAAACCGGCCGCCTTGGAGGCCACCGACAGGAAGGCGGTGATCGGCGTGGGCGCGCCCTCGTAGGTGTCGGGCGCCCAGGTGTGGAACGGGAACGCCGACACCTTGAAGGCGAAGCCCACCAGCACGAAGATCACGCCCACGGTGATGGCGGCGCTCGGCACGGCGTCGGCGCCCCGATCCAGCGGCGCGGCGGCGGCGATGTCGGCCAGCACCGTCGACCCCGAAGCGCCGAACAGCAGCGACATGCCGTAGAGCATGATGGCCGAGGCGAACACCCCCATGAGGAAGTACTTCAGGCCGGCCTCGTTGCTGCGCAGGTCGCGCTTGCGCCAGGCGGCCAGCAGGTAGGCGGGGATCGACAGCAGCTCCAGCGCCACGAAGATGCTGATGAGGTCCCGCGCCGAGGCCATCACCACCATGCCCAGCAGCGACGCCAGCACAAGGCCGTAGTACTCGTTCTCCCAGTAGTCGCCCTCGGCGACGTAGTTCATGGACAGCAGCACCACCACGTAGCCCGAGACCACGAACAGGGCCTTCAGGATCAGGGCGTAGCCGTCCACCACGTAGGCGCCGTCGAACATGACCCGCGGCTCCGACGCCACCCCGGCGACGGCCAGGGTGATGATCGGGACCAGGACCCCCAGCAGCCCCAGACCCGCCAGCGCCGAGGTGAACGCCCGACCCCGCTCGGCCATGGCGATGTCCAGGCAGGTCAGCAGCGCGCCGACGCCGAGCAGTGTCAGCTCCGGGGCGAGCGCGTGCCAGTCCAGGTGCGGGCGAACGAACCCCAGAACCCCCAGGGGGGCGGCGAGCGCGCCGAGGGTCACCGGCCGCTCCCGGCTTGCTCCGAGACGCGGCGCAGCCGCTCGAAGCACTCCTCACCCCGCGCCACCTCCAGGCAGTCGCCGGGGTATCCGTTCACCGCCTCGACCTGGAGCGACTCCCGCACCGCGGGGTCGGTGGCCTCGTGCAGCAGCCGGGGGAAGAACCCCAGCACCACGATCAGCACCAGCAGCGGGGCCCAGGCCAGGTACTCACGCGGCGTGGCGTCGGTGACGTCGGGCGAGTCGGCGAACTCCTCACGGGCGTTGCCGAAGGCCGTCTTCTGCAGCATCCACAGCAGGTAGCCAGCCGCCAGCACCGTGCCGATGGCGGCGATCACCATGTAGGACCGGAACACCGCCTCGTTCAGGATCTCGGCGGGGTTGTAGGACGCCAGGATGGCCGGGAACTCGCCCCAGAACCCCGCCAGGCCGGGCAGACCCAGAGAGGCCATGACGCAGAAGCCCAGGATCCAGCCCATGCGCGGGGCCTGCTGCAGGAGGCCGCCCAGCCGCGACATCTCCATGGTGTGGTAGCGGTCCTTCACCGACCCGGCCAGGAAGAACAGCATCCCGGTGATCAGGCCGTGGGCCACCATGCCGAACACCGCGGCGTTGATCCCGAAGGGCGTGAGCGTGGCGATGCCGAGCATCACGAAGCCCATGTGCGCGACCGAACTGAAGGCGATGAGGCGTTTCATGTCGCGCTGGGCGAGGCACCCCAGGGCGCCGTAGATGATGCCGATCACCGCCAGCAGCCCGATCACCGGCGCCCACGCCGCCGCCGCCTCGGGCAGCATCGGCACGGCCACGCGCACGAAGCCGTAGGTGCCGAGCTTCAACAGCACCGCCGCCAGGATCACCGAACCCACCGTGGGCGCCTCGGTATGGGCGTCGGGCAGCCAGGTGTGGAACGGGAACATCGGAACCTTGATGCCGAAGCCCAAGAACATGCCGGCGAAGATCCACAGCTGGCTGGTGCGGGCGATGGCCGCGGTGGCGCCGCCCGAGAGCGCCCGCATGTCGAAGGTGCGGGCCACGTCCAGGCCGGCCAGCGTGCCGTCGGCCAGGAAGAACATGGCAAGGAAGCTCACCAGCATCAGCGCCGAGCCGAACAGGGTGTAGAGGAAGAACTTGATGGCGGCGTAGCGCCGGTTCTCGCCGCCCCACACGCCGATCATGAAGTACATCGGCAGCAGCACGACCTCGAAGAACACGAAGAAGAGGATGAGGTCCTGGGCGACGAAGGTGCCGATCATGCCGGTCTCCAGCACCAGCAGCAGCGCCAGGAAGGCCTTCGGGTTGCGCGGCTCGGGGAAGTGCCCGAAGGAGTACACGATGCACAGCGGCACGATGAGCGCCGTCAGCAGCAGCAGCGGCAGCGAGATGCCGTCGATCCCCATGATGTAGCGGCTGTTGATCACGTCGATCCACGACCGGTCCACCACGTACTGCAGCTCGCCGGCCCGGGAGACGCTGAAGCGGGCCAACAGGAAGACGGCGAACAGCGCCGTCACCAGAGAGCTGCCCAGCGCGGCGGCCTTCACCCACAGCTCCCGGCCGGAGGGCAGCGCCATCACCAGCACCGCTCCCACGAGTGGGACGAAGGTGACCAGCGTCAGCCCCCATCCGTTCAGAAATGCGTCCATCGGTCTCCTCTCGAGGTCACAGCACCAGGATCAGGGCGGCCGCAAGGATCACCGACGCCACGAACATGACACCGGCGTACTGCTGCACCTTCCCTGTCTGCATCCGTCGAAGCTCCTCGCCGGCGCCGTGGCTGGCTGTGCCGGTGGTGTTCACCACACCGTCGATGACCTTCTGGTCGATCTTGTCGTAGACGACGTGTCCGGCCGCCAGCGCCTTGCGCCCGGCCTGGTTGACTGCCTCGTCGATGCCGTGCTGGTTGAACCAGTAGGCGCCCTGGGCGACGGGGCCGGCCGTGCCCTTGGCCACGACGCCGGTGTAGAGATGGTCGAGGTAGTACTTCTGCACCAGCAGCGTGTGACCCAGCCGGGCCACGGTCCAGCGGCTCGTGGGGCCGTCGACCAACTCCGTGGCCGCTCCGCCGGCTCTCGCCCGCCGGTCCACCCGCCGGTAGTAGGCCACCGAGGCGACCGCGCCCACCAGCACGACGAGCGTCGAGAAGGCGGCGAGGGTCCAACTGGGCGTGGCGTGGGCGATGGCCGGGAAGTAGAAGTGGGCGGACACCGGCGGCTCGACGTAGTGGCCGAACTGCTCGGTCCAGCTCTTGGGCACGATCTGGAAGCCCTTCGGCAGGTTCGTCCAGCCGGCGCCCACGGCGAAGACCGCCAGGATCCACAGCGGCACGGTGATGCGCCGGCCCGACTCGTGCGGGTGCCCGTGGCCGCGGTAGCTGCCGAAGAACGTGAGATAGATGCAGCGCGTCATGTAGGCGGCGGTGAGGGCCGCAGTGATCATGCCCATGACCAGCATGGAGGTGTAGGCGCCGTTGCCGCCGGTGCCGCCGAAGACGCCCCAGCCACCGGTGCCCGCCAGGATCTCGTCCTTGGACCAGAACCCCGCCAGCGGCGGCAACCCCGCCAGTGCGAGCGAGGCGATCAGGAAGGTGCGGTAGGTGTGGGGCATGTGCTTGCGCAGCCCGCCCATGTCCTTCTTCATGTCGAAGCTGTGCACCGCGTGGCTGACCGAGCCCGAACCCAGGAACAGGCAGGCCTTGAAGAAGGCGTGCGTGAAGAGGTGGAAGATCGCCGCGGTCCAGGCGCCCACCCCCAGCGCCATGACCATGTAGCCCAACTGGCTGATCGTGGAGTAGGCCAGCACGCGCTTGATGTCGTTCTGCACGAAGGCCAGCGAGGCGCCCACCAGGGTTGTGAGCCCGCCGATGAGCGCCAGGGCGTTGATGGACGACCCGGCGATGACCATGCCCTCGAAGAACACCCCGTAGAGGCGGGCCACCAGGTAGACGCCGGCCACGACCATGGTGGCGGCGTGGATCAGCGCCGAGACCGGCGTGGGTCCGGCCATGGCGTCTGGCAGCCAGGTGTGCAGGAAGAACTGGCCGGACTTGCTGATGACCGCCGCCAGCAGGCACAGCGCCGAGATCAGCAGCAGGGTGTGGCCGATCTCGCCATCGACGGCCCTGGTGTTGATCTCCAGGATCGAGAACGTGCCCCCGGCGGCGAAGAACAGCACGCTGACGCCGACCAGCAGGCCGATGTCGCCGACCCGGTTGGTCAGGAAGGCCTTCAGGGCGGCGTCGGAGTTGGGTTTCTCCTCCCACCAGTGGCCGATCAGCACGAACGAGCAGACACCCACCAGCTCCCAGCCCACGATCATCTGGATGGTGTTCTCGGCCAGGACGAAGAACAGCATCGCGGCGGTGAACAGCGACAGGAAGGCGAAGAAGTGCGTGTAGCGGACGTCCCCGGCCACGTAGTCGGTGGAGTAGATGTGCACCAGCAGCGAGATGGTGGTCACCACGAACAGCAGCGCCACCGCCAGGCCGTCCACCAGGGTGCCGATGGTGAAGTCCACGCCGCCGGCCACCCACCAGGTCCAGCGGTTCACCACGGGCTCGACGGCAGCCCCACCGGCACCGTTCACCGTGCTGATCCACTGCCCCACGGTGCACAGCGCCAGCACCAGGGAAGCCCCCACGGCGATGATGCCCAGCTCCGAGCCGCCCCGCGGCAGGCGCTTGCCGAAGAACAGGATGGCGAAGAAGCCGGCCGCCGGGACGGCCGGGATGATCCAGGCGTTGGACAGGAACCACCCGGAGACGTGGACGATCTCGGCGGTGCCCTCGGCCGCCAGCACGCTCAGCCCCTGAAGGTTCGGACCCGACACGACCCTGCAGCCCCTCCTAGCCCTTCATCAGGTCGGCCTCGCTGAGGTCGACGCTCTGGCGGTTGCGATACAGCAGCAGGAGGATCGCCAGGCCGACACCCACCTCGGCGGCGGCCACGGTGATGATGAAGAGGGCGAACACCTCGCCGGAGATGCTGGAGACGTAGCTGCCGAACGCCACCAGGTTGATGTTCACGGCGTTGAGGATGAGCTCGATCGACATCAGCACCAGCACCCCGTTGCGGCGCGCCAGCACCCCGTAGACACCGATGGCGAACAGCACGGCGCTGAGGATCAGGAACTGGTTCAGCAGCACAGCTTCAGTTCCTCCGGGCGATGACGATGGCGCCGATGAGAGCCGCCAGCAGCAGCACCGAGACGGCTTCGAACGGGACGATGTAGGTGCTGAAGATGGAGTCGGCCACCTCGGCGGTGGTGGTGCGGGTGTCGGCGGGCAATTCCGCGTCGCCGAATCCGGTCACCACGGCGTAGATGGTGACGGTGGCCACCAGTGCGGCCGCCAGCACTGCGGGCAGGCGTTTGGCGTGGTCGGTGCCCTCCTCGTCGCCGATGCGGGTGCGGGTCAGCATGATGCCGAACAGGAACAGCACCACGACGGCGCCGATGTAGACCAGGATCTGGGTGATCCCCACGAACTCGGCGCCCATCAGCAGGAACAGGGCGGCCACGCCGCCCAGCACCACCACCAGGAACAGCGCCGCGTGCACCACGTTGCGGGTGGTGACGAGACGGATCGCCGCGAACATCATGATGGCGGCGATCACCCCGAAGGCGATGTTCTGGGCGACGAGGACGCCGAGGACGGTCACGGGTTGGCGCTCCGGGGGGCCCGGTGCTGGGACGGCTCGGGCAGCTTGGGCTGCTTGACGTTGGCGCCCGGCTCGTAGGTCTCGAAGGGCGGCACGGTCTCCATCCAGTCGGCCAGCCGGTCGGCGTCGTGCAGCAGATCGGCGATGCGGGGCTCGGAGTACTCGTACTCGGGGCTCCAGAACAGGGCGTCGAAGGGGCACACCTCCACGCAGATGCCGCAGTACATGCACAGCGCGTAGTCGATGTCGAAGCGGTCGATCTTGGCGCGCTGGCGGGGCTTGCCGCCGGGACGCCGCGGCGGGGCCAGCTCCTTGTGACCCTCGATGTAGATGCACCAGTCGGGGCACTCCCGGGCGCACAGCATGCACACGGTGCAGTTGTCGTGGTGCAGGCCGATGACGCCGCGGGCCCGGGTCACCGGCGCCTCCTTGACGTGCGGGTACTGCACGGTGTGCGCCCCCCGCGAGGGTGCCGGGACGGGCTTGCGGAGCCCGTCGGGGAACAGCGTGCGCAGCATCGTGCGACCGGTCACCCCCATCCCCTTGAGCATTCCCAGGCCTCGCATGATCCGCCCTCCCTCTCCTCAGACCAGGACCTTCAGCACGCCGGTCACCACGATGTTCAGCAGCGCCAGCGGGATGAGCACCTTCCAGGCCAGCTTCTGGAGCTGGTCCTCACGCAGCCGCGGGAACGTGAAGCGGAACCAGAAGATGAGCGCCGAGACGGCCATGATCTTGATGAACATCACGAACGGTCCGATGAGGTTGAACCAGCCCGACGTGGGATCCAGGCCCGGCACGTACCAGCCGCCGAGGAACAGCACCGAGGCGATCCCGGCGAAGGCGAACGCCGTGCCGAACTCGGCCATGAAGAAGAACAGGAACCGGAACCCGGTGTACTCCACCTGGTAGCCCCCGACGATCTCGGACTCGGCCACCGGCATGTCGAAGGGCGGCTGGGTCAGCTCGGCCTGCACCGCCACCAGGAAGATGGCGAAGCCCACGAACTGGGTGAGGATGTAGGGGAAGCCCATGCCGCCCCAGCCGAACAGTTCGCCGTTGGCCTGGGCCAGCACGATCTTGTTGAGGTCGAGCGTGCCGGCCTGGATGACCACGCCGATGGCCGCCAGCACCAGCGGCAGCTCGTAGGCGATGAGCTGCCCGGCGGCGCGCATGCCGCCCATGAGGGCGTACTTGTTGGCCGAGCCCCAGCCGGCCATGAGTACGCCGATCACCGACAGGGACGCCACCGCCAGGGCGAAGAAGAGGCCCGCGTCGAGGCCGCTCACGACCGCGTCGGGGCCCACCGGCAGGACCACGAAAAGCAGGAACGTGGACACCAGCACCACCACCGGCGCCAGGGCGAACACGTAGCGGTCGGCCCGGCGCGGGAACACGTCCTCCTTCTGCAGGAACTTCACGCCGTCGGCCAGCAGCTGCAGGGTGCCGTAGGGGCCGGCCTCCATGGGCCCCAGCCGGCTCTGCATGAAGCTCATCATCTTCATCAGGAACACGTAGCCCAGGATGAGCGCCGCGGTCGGGATGACCAGCGCCACCACCACCAGCTTGATGGCGGTCTGCTGCCAGTAGGCCAGCTCGAGGGCGAGGGTCCAGATCACCGGTCGATGTCGCCCAGGATGAAGTAGAGGCTGGCCAGGATGGTGATCACGTCGGGCACGTAGACGCCCCGCATGACCCAGGGTGTCACCGAGATGTTGTTGAACGAGGCGGAGCGGATCTTCACCCGGAACGGCCCCAGGTCGCCCTTGCTGACCACGTAGTAACCCATGACGCCCAGCGGGTTCTCAGTCGCCACGTAGGCCTCCCCGGCAGGCACCTTGATGATCACAGGCACCTTGGCCATCACCGGCCCGGTGGGCAGGCCGTCCAGCAGCTGCTCCACCATCCAGGTGGCCTCGCGGGTCTCCTGCAGGCGCACCCAGTAGCGGGCGAAGGAGTCGCCGTCGGGGTGCGTCCAGACCTTCCAGTCCAGCTGGTCGTGGACCAGGCCGCAGGGGTTGTCGCGGCGCATGTCCCAGTCCACGCCCGAGGCGCGCAGGTTGGCCCCCGAGAGCCCGTACGACAGGGCGACGTCGGCGGGGATGACGCCCACGCCGCGGGTCCGGGCCTCGAAGATCTCGTTGCCCATCAGCAGGTCCTCGAGCTCGTCGCAGAAGTTGCGCATCTTGACCATGACGCCGCGGGTCTCTTCGATCCAGCCCTTGGGCAGGTCGTCCTTGAGGCCGCCGATGCGGTCGAAGTTGGGGTGGAAGCGCCCGCCGGTGACCGCCTCGATCTGGTTGAGCACGAACTCCCGGTCCCGGAAGGCGAAGAACACCGGCGTGATGGCGCCGAGCTGGACGCCCATGTCGCCGAGGAACAGCGAGATGTTCGCCAGCCGGGACAGCTCGAAGAGGATGGTGCGGATCCAGGCGGCCCGGGGCGGTGCCTCCACCTCCATGAGCTGCTCGGCGGCCAGGATGAACGGCACCTCGTTGGCGAAGCTGCCCAGCCAGTCGATGCGGTTGATGAGGGTGGTGACCTGCGGGTAGGTGCGCACCTCGGCCAGCTTCTCGTAGCCCCGGTGCATGTAGCCCATGACCGGCTCGGCCGCCACCACCTGCTCGCCGTCGAGGCGGGCCACGATGCGCAGGGTGCCGTGGGTGGCCGGGTGCTGCGGGCCGATGTTGAGGGTCATGCCCTCGGTCTCGAGCTCCACGTTGACGCGGGCGTCGGCCGCGGCGGCGGCGATGAAGGCCCGCTGCTCGCGCTCGGTGACGGTCATGAGGGCGCCTCTTCAGCGGCTGCGGGCATGTCCTCCACGTCCACGAGGCCGGGCCAGGGCTTCACGCGGCGCGCCAGCAGGGGGAAGTCCTTGCGCAGCGGGTGGCCCTCGAACTCGCCCGGCAGGTAGATGTGGCGCAGGTCAGGATGGCCGACGAAGGCGATGCCGAACATTTCCCAGGCCTCGCGCTCGTGCCAGTTGGCGCCGGCGTACACCGGGATCCACGTCTCGGTGGCCGGGTTCTCGTTGGGCAGGTCGGCTTTGAGGGTCACCGACAGGTTCTGGCCACCGGGGTTGTCCTCGACGGCCTGCACCCGGGCGATGATCTGCAGGCGGGTGTCGCCGCCGGTCACGCCGTGTTCGAGGGTCGTGTCACGGGCCGGCGGTCCGGTGGTGGGCCAGTCCTGCTCGGCGTCCATGTCACGCCCGAACGGGGAGGGCAGCCAGTCGATGGCCGAGAGGAAGTCGAACCAGCGGCAGCCCAGGTCGTCGCGCAGCGCGTAGCCGGCCTGCTGCCACGCCTCGTGGTGAACCCGTACCCACAGCTCACCGCGCTCGGAGTGGTGCGCCAGCACCGCCTCGCCCAGCACCTCGGTGAGGGTGGCGACGGCGGCGGTATGGCGGGGATCGGCGGCCTCGCCGTCCGTCCCGTTCGCGTCGGGAGCACTCATGTCGGTGTCGCTCACGTCCAGGGGCCCCGTTGCGCTAGTCGACGACGATCGGATCGCCCGTCCAGCGCGCCGCCATGTCCTCGTTGGCGATGCGCTCCTGCAACAGGACGATGCCCTCCAGCAGGGCCTCGGGGCGGGGCGGGCAGCCGGGCACGTAGACGTCCACCGGGATGATCTGGTCGATGCCCTTGGTGACCGAGTAGGAGTCCCAGTAGGGGCCGCCGCAGTTGGCGCAGGAGCCCATCGAGATGACGTACTTCGGGTCGGGCATCTGCTCGTAGAGGCGCAGGATCGACGGCACCATCTTGTCGGTGACGGTGCCGGAGACCACCACCAAGTCGGCCTGGCGGGGGCTGGCGGGGAACGGGATCACGCCGAGGCGCATCACGTCGTAGCGGGGCGAGCCGAACGCGGCGCCCATCTCGATGGCGCAGCAGGCCAGGCCCCACTGGTAGACCCAGAGCGAGTACTTGCGGCCGATGCTGAGCAGCTTGGTGAGGGGCGCGGGCATCTTGCCGCTCTCGACGAGGCCCATCTAGCCGCGACCTCCGGTGAGACCGGTCAGACCCATCTCAGGACGCGTTTGCGCCAGGCGTAGAACAGGCCCAGCGCCAGGATGAAGATGAAGATCGCCATCTCGACGAGCCCGAAGACCCCGTAGACCTCCAGCCGGGTGGCCCACGGGAAGATGAACACGGCCTCCACGTCGAACATCACGAAGAGCAGGGCGAACAGGTAGTAGCGGAGGGTGCTCTGCGACCAGCCCTCCCCGACCGGATCCACGCCGCTCTCGTAGGTCACGTACTTCTGGCGCTGCGGCCGGTCGGGGCGCAGCACGGAGCCGACGCCCAGCATGAGCGCCACCATCAGCACCGCCAGGACGGCGAAGAAACCGACCGTCAGGTAGCTGCGCAGGAAGTCCGACACAGAGCCAGAGCCTATCTACCGCCGGTGGCGCCTCGGCGGCTCCGGAGACTCCGCAGGTGCCGGGTCCGGAGCCTCCTGCCGTCGCCCGTGCCGGGGTGCTCGAAGCAAGCCGCCGCGCCCGTCACGCCCGGCTTGCACTCGGTCGGTCGAGACCCGATCCGCCCCTGTCAGCCGGCAGCCCCGGGGATGCCGGCCATGGCGGCCTCGACCGCCTCGGCCGGGTAGCTGTAGTCCTGCAGCTGGCCCGACAAGTAGGAGTCGTAGGCCGACAGGTCCAGCAGGCCGTGGCCGCACAGCGCGGTGAGGATGACCTTCTCCTCGCCGGTCTCGGCGCAGCGCCGGGCTTCGGCGACCGCCGAGGCCAGGGCGTGGGTGGGCTCGGGCGCCGGGACGATGCCCTCGCAGCGCGCGAACAGCGTGCCCGCCTCGAAGCACTCGGACTGCGCCTTGGCCTCGGCCTCCACGAGGCCGAGGTCGTAGATGTGCGAGAGCAGCGGTGACATGCCGTGGTAGCGCAGGCCGCCGGCGTGGATGGGCGCCGGCACGAAGGAGTGGCCCAGGGTGTACATCTTGATGAGCGGGGTGAACCCCGCCATGTCGCCGAAGTCGTAGGCGTAGACGCCCCTGGTGAACGACGGGCAGGCCGCCGGCTCGACGCAGCGGATGACCGGCGCCATGTTGCCGGCCAGCTTCTCGCGCAGGAACGGGAACGAGAGGCCGGCGAAGTTGGAGCCACCGCCGGTGCAGCCCACGATCAGATCGGGGATCTCGCCCAGTTCGGCGAGCTGCAGCAGGGCCTCCTCGCCGATCACGGTCTGGTGCAGCAGCACGTGGTTCAGCACGCTGCCCAGGGAGTAGTGCGCCTGGGGATCCTGGGCGGCCACCTCGATGGCCTCGCTGATGGCGATGCCGAGGCTGCCGGGGTTGTCGGGCTCGGCCTCCAGCAGCTTGCGGCCCGTCTCGGTGGCCGTCGACGGGCTGGGGTGCACCGTGGCGCCGAACACCTCCATCATCGAGCGCCGGTAGGGCTTCTGGTCGTAGGAGGCGCGCACCTGCCACACCTCGCAGCGCAGGTCGAACATCTGGCAGGCGAACGCCAGCGCGCAGCCCCACTGGCCGGCGCCGGTCTCGGTGGTGAGCTTGGTGATTCCCGACTCGGCGTTGTAGAAGGCCTGGGGGACCGCCGTGTTGGGCTTGTGCGACCCGACGGGGCTGACGCCCTCGTACTTGAAGTAGATGCGGGCCGGGGTGCCGAGGGCCTGCTCGAGGCGCCGGGCGCGGATCAGCGGCGTGGGGCGCCACAGCCGGTACACCTGCTGGATGGGGTCCGGGATGTCTATGTGGCTGTCGCCGCTGACCTCCTGGAGGATGAGGGCCATCGGGAACAGCGGGGCGAGGGCGTCGGGGCCGATCGGCTCCATCGTGGCCGGATGCAGCGGCGGCGGGGGCGGCGCCGGCAGGTCCGGGATCACGTTGTACCACTGGGCGGGCATCTGCTCTTCGGGCAGGAGTGTCTTGATGCGTTCAGCCATAGGCGCAACAGTAGGCCGTGGGCGCGGCGGCTGCCTGCGGGGGAGGACGCCGACAGGCTGACCCGCTAGCCGCCCGCTACAGCCTCAGCACCGCGCGCTGCGTCAGTTCTCCTTTCTCCGGGTCCACGGTGATCCCGCCCGACTCCAGCGCGATCACGCCCAGCAGCGGCTCGGCTCCGTCGTCGCCGAAAATGACCCGCATCGGCGCGGCGTTGTCCATGAACTCGAGCACCGCGAATGCCGTGTCGAAGGTGGCCTTGCTGCCATCGGCCAGCCTGTAGGTCCGCCGCTCCTCGGATTGCACCCCGATCTCCTCCAGGCAGCGGCGCGGCACCAGGCTGTCGGTGGCACCTGTGTCGACCAAGAACCTGCCCTCCCAGCAGCGGTCCCGCTCCAGAAGATTCCGCACCTTCACCATCACATGCGTCTGGCCCATCGTCTGACCTCCTAGTCTTGGAGCAGGTCAACGCCGCTGGCGACATCTGACACCGGGCTCCGACCAGCAGATTGCCAGCCGCTGTTCACCCTAGATCCAATCCCCTGACTTGTCAACACAGCAACAGATTATATTCATTGAAACTACGCAATACTAGTTATCGATCATGGCGAGGCTCGGATTCAGGCGGTCGTCCGGCGTTCGGCGACTCGGGCGGCTTCGGCCCAGGCTGTTGTGGCGGCGTTCTGCTTGGTGCCGTCGAAGCCGATTCGCTGGGTGGGCTCGACCTCGAGGATCACCCGGTTGGGCGAGTCCAGGAAGCGAGCGAAGTGCCGGGCTCGTTCCGGATCCGGGTGCAGGGCAGCGGCCAGTTCGGGATAGAACCAGGCCTTGGTGTCGGCGTCGTCGTGCAGGTGGCAGGTGCCCTTGTAGGTGACCGTGCGGCGATCGGGCACGCCTGCGGCGCCGGTGCTGGTGACGACGATGCAGACCCGCGGGTCGCGGCGCACCGCGGCGATGCGGGCGCGCTGGCCGCCGGCGGTGAGCCAGAAGCGGCCGCGCCGCCAGATGAAGCTCATGATGACGCCCACCGGCCAGCCCTCGCGGTTGGCCCAGATGAAGGTGCACTCGGTCTGGGCGGCCAGCATGGCCTCCTCGTCGGCCGCGTCCAGCCCCCAGTCGGCCAGGTCCTCGTAGTGGGCTTCAGTCGGGGCGCCGCGAGTCGTTCCTTCCCCACGCTCGGCCATCTCACACCTCTCACAATCCAACCATCGGCGCCCGCGGCCGGCGGGCACGTCGACACGCGCATCCCATCCGCATCGACGAGATGTCCTCACTCCCGCAGGCGCACAGGGTCGCTGCCGTCCCAGCCCTGTGCTGCCTCGGCGACCGTCCTGTAGAACTCCCGCAGGCGTCCGGTCGGCACGTACAGCTCGGTCAGGTGGCCGCGCTCGACAATCGTGTCGATGTAGCAGACCCTCGTCAGTCCGTAGGCATTGCCCGTCCCGGCGACCTCGTAGCCCAGTGCGACATAGCCGGCGACGGCGGCGTCGAGGTCGTCCACGAAGCAGGCCACGTGATGCAGTCCCTCCTCGCCGGGTGCGTACATGTCACGGACCACCGACGGACCGGTGCCGTGGTCCTGGATCAGCTCGACCATGATCGGACCCCACTGACCGCAGGCGTTGCTGTGGTCGAAGTGCGCCGGGCGCCCCCGGTGCATGGAGTCGTGCATCGGGATGTGATGACGCACGAAGAACGGCCCCGCCCCGAACCGCTCGGCCCAGCGCCGCGCCCCGACGGTCACGTCGTTCACCGCATAGGCCACCTGAACGATCTCCCCGAGCGGATGTCCCACAGCCTCGAACCCCACGACACAGCTGAGCAACGCTGGGTGCCAGTTTGCCGCCGTTCGGGGCGAAATGCCCGCCCCGAGGCGGCCCCAACCATCAGAACTCGAAGTCGTCGGCCTGGACGGTGTCGAGGAACTCCCGGAGCCGCTCCACCTGAGCCTCCGTCTCATAGCGGTGGCAGGCATCCTGCCACGGCTCGGGCTCGAAGTAGTCCGGGCAAACGGCGCGGATCTCGCTGTCGAGGTCGTCGGAGATCTGGGTGGCGTCCACCACATACACACCACCATCGGGATCGGACTCGACGAAGCAGCGGGCCTCGTCGCGGTTCGCGAACACCAAGAGCTTGCCGTCCAACACGGTCATGCAGGTGTCCCGGGGGCTGTCCGTCAAGCTGACGCGGATCCGGCTGGCCGCCTCCCGTACCTGCTCCGGCGGCGCACCCCACTCGAGCAGGAACCTCGCGATGTCCAGCGCCAAAAGATCCTCATAGGAGTACCTGCGTCGCCGCAGGCCGGGCGGACCGGGCAGGCTGGGATTGGCCATGCCGGCGTTCTCCCACTCCTCGAGCTGCTCGAGCGTGAGGCCGCAGATGTCCGCCGCCTCCTTCGCGCTGAACCCCACGTCCACCCCGCCCGGCCGATCGGCATGCATGTCATCCCCCTTTTGTTGTGTCATGACAATGAACTGTTCACTGAATCATAAGAACCCCCTGTGACACAGCCGGGCTCATCTCGGCCCCTGCGAGCACGGCGTCCACCACTTCTGGAGCCTGCTGCTCGAGGCGCACCGCGCCGGGGTCTGACGCGCTGGCGGGGGCACGCGGACTCGCGTTGTGCGCCGCTGCGCGATCCCCGAGGACCGGCCGAGCCCCGGCTCGGCTACCCGCTGGCCGGGTTGCAATAGCCGGGCGGGAACTCCGGCTGCATGTGGAGGTTCCACCATTCGAGGTTCTCGTCAGCAGGGACCCGTTCGCGCGCCACGACCGTGTACGGGCGGCCCGCTCCACCTCTTACCCTGAACGCGTATTCGACCGGCGGATTAGAGGGGATCCGGTAGAGGTAGCGATCGCCCTCATCCACATAATCGCCGCCGAACTGCTCATCGGATGAGGTCCCCCAGGCTTCGGGGCCGCCGGTCACCTCAATCACGTATCTCGGATGGTCGAAGTGCACCCGGTAAAGGTTGTTCCCGCCGTCGCCGTCGGGCCCCACCTCGTGGACGACGTTCGGCTGGAGTTCCGTCGCACGCTCCTCGAGGGTCAGGAAGTCGTCGCCGCGCGCGGTGATCACGAGGGTGTAGGTCTCGGGTTCGTCGCTCGGAGACCTGCCGGAGGCGACGCGCACCCAGTAGTCCTCGCTGCGCTCGAGCACCCAGGTGTCGTAGGTCTTCTCCCACACGCCGGGCCCCTCGACGGCGCAGAACGTCTCGCTGAGCAGCGCGAAGATCACCTGGTCCGACTCGCTGCGAACGCTGATCTCGTACTTCGTTCCGGCTTCGAGCGGCACCCTGAAGTAGTCGACGTCGTAGCGATGGTCGATCGTCCCCTCTACGAGGGTGCTGCCCGAGCAGTCAGCGCCGTCCGGCGGGTTGTCGCACTCGGGGTCGGACAGCGGTGCCTCGAGCGTGTGAGCTGACGCCCGGTTGCTGCCGTAGTCATCGGTCAGCTCGGTCCGGGAGGCGGAGATTGTGTAGTCCCCGCTGGCCCTGTCCCCACCGACCGAAATCAACCAGTGGCCATCGGTCGGGGCGACGAGGACACCGCCGACTCTGAGCCGGTCCCACGTCGCCGGTACGGCCGACTCCAGATCGCTCGGCACGAACTCCGTCTCGTAGAAGGTGGCGTAGTAGGACGTCGTCATGTCGATGACCCAGAAATCGCCCTCGGCCGCGTCGAGACGGAAAACGTCGGTATCCCCGACGTAGTCCATCTTGCCGGCCTGCGGCTCTCCGGCGACCAGTGCCGACGGATCGGCCCGACTGTTGCCGTGATCGTCCGGCGGGGCGATCGACAGGGCGAGGTCGTACTCCACGCCAGGAGCACTCCACCCGTAGGGCGACTCCACGAAGATCTTGATGGCGTAGTTGCCGGCGGGGGCGGTCCAGACGAGGCGGTCGCTGTTGCAGTCCTCCAGGAACCGAACCTCCCCGGCGATGTCATAGATCTCCACGCAGCCCCATCCCTCGGTCGGCGATTGCAGGATCCACGTCTGCCCCCGACTCGCGCTGAACCTGAACCAGTCCAGGTCCGCGCGATTCTCGAGACTGCCGCTGATGCCTGCTCCGGCGGGAACGGGCACGGCGTCCTCGCGAAGGTCGGGTTCCTCGTCCTGGGGAAGGACTTGCACCTCGAAGCTGTAGGGGCGGGGCTCCAGGAACGGACCGCCCTCGCCGTAGGCCACACGCACGTGGTACGTGCCCGTGACTGTCGGCAGGTACTCGATCAGCGGACCCCAACTCTGCCTGCTGCCCACGCGCCTGTCGCCGTCCCAAAGGCTGACGGCCACCTCGCGGTTGTAGCCGGGATAGCGGGTACCCGGCGGGGCGGGCCTGGTGGCGCTGGGCACGATCCGGTACTTGACGCCTCGCCGGAGTTCGAGCGCGAACATGTCGACGTCCCCGTAGCTCTCCAAGCGGCCGACGGCCTGCCCGTAGGTGACGCCGGCCGGACCCTCCGTCGTGGTGGTCTCCGTGGTGGTGCCCGCTCTCTCCTCGCGCGGCTCCTGTCCCGGTTCCGGTGGCGCCAGCGGAACCGGCGTGGCACCGGCGGTCTCGTCAGCATGGTCGTCCGCCTCGATGGCCTGCCGCTCCATACTCAGCCGGTAGACGAACGGCGCCGCCCACTTGGCTGTGATCCGGATCCAGTACCGTCCCGCCGACGGCACCGAGAAGAAGTCGCTTGCCACCACCGCCCCCTGCGTGGACAACCCGAAGCCGGGGATCGGCGTCGGTAGCTCGGTGCTGTCATCCAGGACGGTGACATCGAACACAGCGGACCCCGAACGCGTTGACGTGATGGCGTAGATGCCGGACTCCGGCGCCTCGAAGTGGAACCAGTCCGGGTCGGCACTGGTCGCCGAGCCGACGACCGTCTCCCCGATGGCGAGAGCCCCGGCGCTTCGCCTGTCGTCGCCGTAGTCGACCCGCTCGTGCTCGACGAGCCGCAGGCGGTATTCCCACTGCCGCCCGTCCGCCCACTCGGCGGTCGTGACCAGGACATGCTGTTCGCCCGCGGTGGTGAAGGCGTAACCCGCGGCACCGCTGAAGCCCCAGCTGTCGTCGATGAAGTAGACGGCGACGTCGTTGCCGTGGAAGAAGTCTTCAGGGGGACCGAAGTCCTCCGAACCCTCCGCCCGGAGTTCGTACTCGACGGTGTAGGGGACCCCGGCCGCGGCGGAGAACCGGTACCAGTCCTCGTCCCCGAGGGCGTCCAGGGTTCCCTCCAGCCACACGCCAGGACGGAGCGGCGTCGAGCCGTCCCGCTGGTCGGCATGGTCGTCCGGCGCACGGCGGCTCACCGTGATGCCGTAGCCGACCGGATGGATCGTGCTGTCCCAACGCGCCGTGTCACGCACCTGGACGCGATGGCGACCCGTGCCGATCGCCGTCCAGAGCAGCCGGCTTGCGTCGGGATAGGACAGTGAATGCCCGTTCAGCGCATAGCTGTCCCCGTAAGTGGCGCTGTCGGTCCCGTAGACCACGACCTCCAGGTCCGGCACGCCGTCCCCGGGCGAGCTGACCTCCAGCATGTACCGGTCCCCGTCGACCAGCTGGACATGGAACCAGTCCTCGTCGCCGCGGTAGTCGAGGACGGCCGCCGTCTCGCGTCCCACGGCCAGCGCCTTAGTGTCCTCGGGGGTGTTGGAGTGGTCGTCGCGGAGCCGCTCGAACGTGAGCGTGTAATCGCCGGGATAACTCTGACGGCCGACTTCGTCCCGGACGGAGACCGCGTACCGTCCCGCCTCGGCGAAGCGCCACGGCCGGGAATCGAGTCCGTAGACGCCGCGGAACGTGCCCCAGCGTTCGAGCCGCTCCACCTCGATGCCGCCGCCGGACGACCGGACCGAGTACAGATGGACATCGTCAGCGCCTGTGGCCGTGACCCGGTAGATGTCACCTGCCCGGGCGTCGAAGGCGAGCCAGTCCTGGTCGTCCTCGTAGTCCATCCTGCCGGTGTACTCCACGGCGGCGAGGTGGATCTCCGTCGCCTCCGCCGCGGAGTTGCCGTGATCGTCGTCGATAGCGCGGACCTCAATCCCGTAGGCGCCGACGCGGTCGGTCGGGTTGGGATCGGTGCCTACCCGCAAGTAGTACGTCCCGGCCTCGGCGCCGGTCAGCAGTAGCCATCGGAGTTCGTTGAGGTGGTTCTCCGCCGCCACCTCGACCGCCGCCCCGGTGGCGTCGTGCAGCGACAGCACGATGTCGACGTCGATCCAGGAGCCCCCTCTGCTGGTGTCGGCGAGGATCCAGTAGTCCTGTCCCGCAACGGCCGTGAAGCGGTACCAGTCCACCTCGTACAACTCGTCGATCCGCGCCTCGTACGGGTCGGCGTCGACGGTCAGGATCACCGCATAACGCGGGGGCGGCTCGGGCGTCGCGAGATCCCCGGTTTCCCCGTCGTCCGGTGGGTCATAGGCGTGAGCGGTCCCGGGCGCCCCCAGCACCAGAGCCAGCACCAGTGATACAGCCAGCAGTCGGCATATCCTCATCTCGCCCTCCCGACTTCGCCCTGAGGTGTCGCGGGCCTCGACGGGTGGCTGGCGATGCGCTACAGATGGCCGGCGGTTGCGGCGGCCACGGCCATGCGGACGTCGTCGATGGCCCGCACCATGGTCTGGCCGATGAGGTCGAGCCTCGTGACCTGCTCGATGCGGGGCACCAGGCTGGCCAGTTCCTTCCCCGACAGCAGGACCCGGAAGATGCCGCAGGCGTCGGCCAGGCAGATCAGCATCACGTCGCGCGGGTCGGGGATGTCGTCGCTGAGCAGCACCTCCATGAGGCGCAGCTTCACCGCCTGGCGGACGCTGCCCTCCGCGGCGGGGTAGCGCCGGGTCTTGAACAGCCAAAGGACGCGTTCCTCCCGCTCGGTCAGGATGCCCTTGGCGACCAGACCGCCGAGTGCCGCCTCCCGGATGCCGTCGGCACCTTCGGCGACGTGCTCGATCCAGAACCGCGTGTTCTGGCGCTCCCCGGCGGCGATCTCCGCCAGCGTCGGATCCAGGAGCTCGTCACCGGTCGGCGTGTCGTCCACCAGGAACAGGTGCTCGAGGTCGGTGTCGATGCGGTTGGCGTCCGCCAGCTCCATGAGGACCCCGCCGGCGATGGAGTAGCGCAGCGACCAAGTGGGGACGCGCACGAACGCCCCGCCCTCGTCGCGCAGCAGGAGGAGCGTGATCTCCTCGACGAGTCCAACCATATGCGTCCCTTTCGGTGGGCGGCAACGAGAATCTACCGCACCCGCCGGCGCCGGCCCCGATCACGGCATCGTCCTGCCATCTGTCCGATCCCCACCGCTCGGGGAATCTGCGGACCGCTTGGAGGAACCGTTCGTAGTCGGCGCTGCGATCGATCAGGTGGTCGACCAAGAATCCGACGAGCCGGGCGACGGAGTGCCAGCTGCCGTGCTCGTCCTGGTAAAGGCAGGTATCGATAGATCTGCTCAGCACCCAACCGAGGATTCTATGAGATAGACTTAGTCCACTGCGTCGACTCAACTCTTCCGGTGCCGACGCTACCGCCCGCCCAAGACCACGCGGAGCCCACTATGAAGATCGTGAACATCCATGAAGCTAAGACGCACCTGTCGAGGCTGGTTCGGGAAGCGGCTGACGGCGCGCCGTTCGTGATCGCCAGGTCAGGGGCACCGCTGGTGAAGGTCATGCCATTGAACGAGCCGGTCACGCCGCCGACGCCGAGCCGTACGGGGTTCTACCCGGGAATCCGGTCGGTGTCGCCCGCCGAGCACACGGAGTTGGACGACGAGATCGCCGGGCTGCTGCTCGCTGAGCCGATCAGCCCTGATGCGGATCCTGATTGACACCCAGATCCTGATCTGGGCCGCCGACGCCGACCATCCGGACGTCCTGCCCTGCGACGCCCGGCGGCTCATCGAGGACCACTCCAATCGCCTCTTCTTCAGCGCTGTGTCCATCTGGGAGGTGGCGCTGAAGGCCCGCAAGCTGGACATCGATCCCCGGCAATTCCGCCACGCGCTCCTCGACGCTGGCTACGAGGAGGTGGCCGTCACCGGGCAGCACGCGGCCGCGGTGGACCTCCTCCCGAGAATCCACGCCGACCCGTTCGACAGGCTCCTCGTCGCCCAGTCGCAGATCGCCGGCCTCACGTTGCTCACCGCCGACGCCACGCTCGGGCGTTACCCGGGGTCCATCCTGGCCGTAGAACGGAGCTGAGCAGGGCGAGGCATCCAGTCGCCGCCCGACCCCTCTGAGGCGGCGGTCAGGGCGCGGCTTGCAGTCGGCGGGCGCTTGAGTTCTCCGGTGTCCGGTCGGGTTCCTGTCCGTCCTCCTCGGCGGGCGGCTGCGGGCTCCAGCCGTACTCCTCGGAGATGGCGTCGGTGGCCTCGATCAGGCGGGGAACGAGGGTCAGAACCTCCTCGAAATCGCACACCAGGGTCGTGGCCGTGATGGAGACCGACCCGATCACCGCCCCCGAAGTCTCGAAGACGGGCGCCGCCACGCAGTTGACGAACGGCTCGTGCTCGAGGTGGTCGGTGGCGTAGCCCCGCCGCGCCACGGCGGCCAGTTCGGCCAGCAGGCCCGCTGGTGTGGTGATGGTTTTTTCGGTGTGTCGCACGTAATCGATCCCGTCGGCGATCTCCCGCTGCACCGCGACCGGCAGGAACGCCAGGATGGCCTTGGCCACCCCCGTGCAGTACAGCGGCGCTGTGTTGCCGATGCGCGAGTACATCCGCACCCGGTTCTCCGCCTCCCGCTTGTCGATGTAGACGACACGGCGGGCCTCGAGGGCGGCCAAGTGAACAGTGTGGGGCACCTCGGCGCTCAGCGCGGTGATGTGGGGCACCGCGACCGTGCGCAGATCGGTGTTCTCGAGCGCCCGGTTCGCCAGGTAGTAGAGCCCGCTGGCGAGTCGGAAGGAGTGGCCCTCGTCGCGTGTCACGAAGCGCTCGGCCTCGAGGACCTGCAGGGTGCGCAGGGCCGTGGTGCGGTGCAGCCCCATGAACTCGGCTACCTCGTCGACCTTGCGAGGCCGCTCGCCCAGGAACCCGAGAACCCGCAGCGCCCGCCTAACAGTCTCACTCATGGCGGCCCGAGGAGGCTCAGGCCGCCTGCGCGCTCCCCCGAGGCACCGAAGAGGTGGGCCGCCCCCGGACGGATCTCCACGTTCACGACGTCGCCCACGTGTACCGCGTCCTCCGGTTCGGCCCTGACAACGATGGCATGTTCCGTTGAGATGTCCACCTCCAGGAAACAGTCGCCGCCAAGGTAGTCGCGACGGGTCACCCGGCCGCGGAGATGCGGCCCGCGGAGCCGTTCGGCCACATGTGCGCCGCTGGGGCGTATGCCCACGGCCACCCGCTCGCCGGCCTCGAGAGCCACCGGCGCATCCGGGCGGAACGCCACGTCGCCCAGCGCCACGTCCCCGGAGTCGGTGACGGTGGCTTCGTGCAGCGCCATGCGCGGCGTGCCGACGAATCGGGCCACGAAAGAGTTGGCGGGCCTGGTGTAGATCTCCTCCGGCGTGCCGACCTGCTGCACCGCCCCCTCGTGGAGCACCACGACGCGGTCGGCCATCGTCATCGCCTCGGTCTGGTCGTGGGTCACGTAGACCGTGGCCCGTCCCACCCGCCGGTGAACGTCCAGGAGGCTGATGCGCATCTCGGCGCGCAGGATGGCGTCCAGGTTCGACAGCGGCTCATCCATGAGGAACACCGCGGGCCGGCGCACGATGGCACGGGCGAGAGCCACCCGCTGTCGCTGGCCGCCGCTGAGTTGCGCCGGCTTGCGGTCCAGGAACGGCTTGAGCGCCACGATGCCCGCCGCCTCGTCCACCAACCTCGCCCGTTCAGCGCGGCCCGGCCTCGGTGTGCGGCCCTGAGCGAGGGGGAAGGCGATGTTCTCGCGCACCGTCATGTGCGGGTAGAGCGCATAGTTCTGAAACACCATCGCCACGTTGCGGTCCCGCGGCCGCACATAGTTGACGAGGTGCCCGTCGACGTAGATCTCCCCGTCGGAGGCGTCCTCGAGCCCGGCGATCATCTTCAGCACGGTGCTCTTGCCGCAGCCCGACGGTCCCAGCAGGACAACGAACTCGCCGGGACGGACCGTGAGGTCCATCGGCCGGATGACCTCGGTGACGCCGAAGCTCTTCGCCACTTCGATCAGTTCGACCGCTGGGGGCCGGCCGGCGGTTCCCATGGAGGTCACTCCTTCAGCGCGCCGGAGAGGTCGTTGACGATGAACGTCCTCTGAACGGTGAGGAAGATGATCGTGATGGGCACGGCGGCCAGCAGCATTCCCGCGGACAGCAGGCCCCAGTCCTGCAGGAAGGCGCTCTGCAGCCCGGATATGCCGACGGTCAGCACCTGTAGGTCGGTGTCCTGAACGGCGACCAGGGGCCACAGGAACGAGGTGTACTGCAGCATGAAGATGAACATGCCCAAGACGACCAGGCCGGGTCGGATCAGCGGCAGAACGATCCTGCGGTAGATGGTCAGCTCCGAGGCGCCGTCCAGCCGGGCCGAGGCCTCCAGGTCATCGGGGATGCCGGCCACGAAACTGCGCGCCATGAAGATGCCCAACGGGTTCGCCAACGGGGGCAGGATCAGCGCCCAGTAGGTGTTCAGCAGGCCGAGGTGGCGCACCACGAAGAACAGCGGGATTATCAGCGCCGAGACGGGAATGGCCACCGAGAGCAACAGCACCAGGGTGACTCCCCGTTTGCCGGTGAAGTCCATCTTGGCCAGCGCGTAACCGGCCATCGAATCGAAGAGCAGCTTCAGCAGCGTCACGACCCCCGAGACCACGAGGGTGTTGACAGTCCAGCGGATGTAAGGGTGGTCCTGGAGCAGTGCGGTGAAGTTCCCCCAGAACAGGGGGCTCGGAATCCAGTCCGGCGGGTAGCTGAACAGCGAGTTCGTGTCCTTCAGCGAGGTGGACACGAGGTACAGGAAGGGCACCAGGGAGACGGCTGTGCCTGCGAGGAGTATCCCGTAGGCCGAGGCCAGTGTGGAGCGCCTCGGCGCCATGACGCCTCTGCGGGCGCGGCGCGGTCGGTGCGGTCGGTGCGGTCGGTGCGGTCGGGCGGCGAGCGCGGTCCGGCCGGGGCGGTCCGGGCGGGTCGGCATCAGTGGCGCTCCCGCAGGAGGCGCGTCTGCACGGCGGTCAGCGCCAGAACCGTGAGCACCAGAATGAACGACAGCGTCGCCCCGAAGCCGATCTCACCGAAGGAGAACAGGCTGCGGTAGACGTACAGCGACACGGTGATGGTGCTGTTGACAGGTCCTCCGTCGGTCAGCGCGTACACCGAGTCGAAGAGTTGCAGGTTCACGATCGTCGCGAAGATGACCGCGAAGTAGAACGTCGGGCGCAGCAGCGGCAGGGTGAGCCTGAAGAACCTGCGCGCGGCGCCGGCGCCGTCGAGTTCCGCGGCATGGTGGAGGTCGGTGGGCTGAGCCAGCAGGCCTGCCAGGAAGAGGATCGTCCAGAAGCCGATGCCGCGCCACACCTCGATTCCGGCGATGGTGGGGAGCGCCAGCGATGTGTCGCCCAGGAAGTTGATCGGGCTGGCGCCGAAGGCTCGCACCATGAAGTTGATGATCCCGAAGTCGGGGTGCAGGACGAAGGTGAAGATCAGAGCCGAGACGACGGCGGGCTGCAGGGTGGGGACGTACAGCGCCACCCGGATCGGCGCCTTGCCCCGCGGAACGGTCCGCAGGGCCAGCGCGAACACCATCGCGATGATGAACACGGCCGGAATGGCCATGGCGCTGTACACGAGAGTGTTGATGATGCTGGTGCGGACCAGCGGGCTCGCGAACGTCTCACTCCAGTTGTCGAGGCCCACGTAGGTCGCCGGTCCCAGCACGCCGCCGGTGCGGAACGTGGAGAACAGCAGCCACCCCACGGGCACGGCCAGGAAGAGCGCGAAGGCAACCAGGTTGGGGGCAAGGAAGCCGTAGGCGGTGAGGGTGCGCCGGCGGCGGTAGCGGCGGCGGTGGCGTTCGTGCTCCGCGGCCGACAGGCGCATCCTGGTCGGCGAATCCCCGGGGGGAGAATCCGTCGATTTGCGGAAGCCCGACTGTCGGCCGCGGGTCACGTCGCAGTGTCGCCGTCGCCTAGCCGCTCAGGACAGCGTCGATGGCGTCGCACATGCCGTCGATGGCCTCCCGGCCGTCCAGGTTCCCGCGGAACGCGTCCTCGGCCACGGGCCAGGCGCTCTGGAGCGCCTCCAGGATCTGCGGATGCGGCTGCACGCCCTGCACCCGGGGCACCAACTGGCTCTGCACCTTCTGCATGGGCGGATTGTCGGCGAACAAGTCGTCCAGGATGTCGCTGCGGACCACTTGCAGGCTCACCTGCTCGGCGAACTGACCGACCTGGGGCGCCGAGGCCCAATGCTTGATGAACTCCCAGGCGGCCTCCTTGTTGTCGCTCGCCTCGGCGATGGACAGGATGCCGAAGTTGCCCATCACGGTGTGTCCCTGCGGTCCCGGCGGGGCGAAGGCCACGTCCCACTCGAAGTCGGGCGGGTCGGCCAGCAGGTCCGGGATGTTGGGGGTCTCGTGATGCAGGATGGCGATGCGCCCGGCCTTGAACAGGTCGTAGAGGCCCTGGTTGTCCAGCGACCCGGCCGGCGGTGACACGCCGGCGGTGTGGATGTCGATGAGGAACTGCATGGCGTCGGTGACGTCGCTGCCGACGAGGCCGCACGAGGCGCCGTCCTCCGAGAGCACGTCACCCCCGGCGTTGTGCATGTACGGGTACCAGTCCCACCAGGCGAAGTCCGCCGCGGAGGTCCGGGCGGCCCATCCGTACACGTCGTCGGTGGTGAGAGCCCGCGCCGCCTCCAGCATCGACTCGTAGGAGTCGTCCCAGGTCTCCAGCACGCCCGCCTCCTCCAGCAACGTCTTGTTGATGAAGATGTTGTAGACCGCCCCGAGCACGGGCACACCCCAGGTGCCGCCCTGCTGTTCGGCGAGGTCCCAGGCGAACGGCTCGATGGCGGCCCGTTCATCGGCCCACGCCGGGTCGTTCACCAGGTCGGTCATGTCATGCAGCAGGCCCTGCTCGGCGAAAGAAGGGTAGATCAGGTCCACCAGGTATTGGACGTCGGGAGGAGACCCACCCGCGAACAGGGTTGTCAGTTCGGCCACATGGTTGGGCCAGTCGTAGGTGGTGAACTCCACGTCCACGTCCGGCGCCACATCGGCATTGAAGGCGTCGATGATCTCCTGCTCCAGCTCGGCCTCACGCGGCGAGTGCGGTCCCTTGATCATCCAGATCTCGCCCGAGAGCGTCGAGGCGGCGGGGGCCGGCTCGGCCGCGGCGGGCTCGGGCGCCGGCTGGGGGTCGGCAGCCGGGGCTGGGCTCGGCTCCGGAGGGGCAGGCGGAGGTTCCGCCGGCTGCTCGGCCGGGGGTGGCGGCGGCGGTGGAGGTTCCGCGGTCTCGTCGTCGTCGCCGCAGGCGGCGGCCACCAGAAGACACGCCAGCAGCACCGACAGCACGTATCGCGCCGGCGAGGCGCAGCGCCTCCTCGGCACTGAGTGGTTGTTCCGACCTCGTCTCATCGGGTTCTCCTTCCCATCGTCCCATCGAGTTATCTCGATGGTGTGCGATATATGCACTAGCTGTGCAGTATATGCATTATAGGAGGATGAACAGCCCCGGTCCAGAAGTTGGCCGCCTTTGTCCCGTAGGAGTGTGCTGAGCAATCCACGGGCAATGCCGGTCGGGTGGCGAGAGTCCTGGATTCCGGCTGTGCCGGAATGACGTGTCGGAACGTCGGCAGCATTGCTCAGCAGTCTCCTACCGCCGCACCGATCGCTCGGTCCGGGCCCGCGCTCAGCCGCCGAGGCGGATCGTGGCGTCGTTGGTGAGTTCGACGAGCGGGCCGGGGAGGACGCCGAAGACGACCGTCACCGCCGCGCACACGGCGACGACGAAGCCGGCCGAGCGGGAGACGGCGGGTCGCCCCTGCTCAGCGGGCGCCGTGAGGTACATCCGCACCACGAGTCGCAGGTACAGGAAGGCGGCCACCACCGCGCCCAGCATCGCCATGCCCGCCAGCCAGTAGGAGCGAGCCTCCACCGAGGCGCCGATCACCTCCAGCTTGGCCCAGAACCCCGTGGTGAACGGCACGCCGGCCTGTGCCAGCAGCAGCACCGTGAACGCCGCGGCCAGGGTGGGGGAGCGCTTCGCCAGGCCGTCGTAGGCGTCGAGGCTCTGGCGGCCGTCGGCGCCGTAGCCGATGATCGTGACCACCGCGAAGCTGCCGAGCGCCAGGAAGGCGTAGACGCCCAGGTAGAAGAGCGAACCGGCGACGCCCGCCTCGGTGGCCGCCTCCATGCCCACCAGGATGAACCCGGCGTGGCTGATCGACGAATAGGCCAGCAGCCGCCGCACGTCGGACTGCACCACCGCCAGCGTGGCGCCGGCCAGCACCGTCAGGGCGGCGATGGCGTAGACGATGGGTTGCCAGTCGGCGGCGTTGGCGCCGAGGGCGGCGTTGAACACCCGCAGCAGGGCGGCGAAGCCCGCGGCCTTCACGCCGGCGGACATGTAGGCCACCGCCACCGGCGGCGCTCCCTCGTAGACGTCGGGCGTCCAGGCGTGGAACGGCACGGCCGCCACCTTGAAGAAGAGCCCCACGAGCAGCAGCGCCATACCGCCGAGCAGCAGGGCGTCGGACTCCGGGCCGCCGCCAGCCAGGAACTCCGCCACGAGTCCGAGCTTGGTGGAGCCGGTGGCGCCGTACAGCAGCGCCACGCCGTACAGGAAGAACGCCGACGCGAAGGCGCCCAGCACGAAGTACTTCAGGCCGGCCTCCTGCGAGGCACCGCGCCGCAGGTCCAGCGCCGCCAGCACGTAGGCGGCGATGGACAGCACCTCCAGGCCGAGGAACAGCACGATGAGGTCGTTGGCCGAGGCCATCGTGACGCCGCCGGCCCCCGACAGCAGCAGCAGCACGCAGAACTCGTCGACGGGCAGGCCCGCCCGGCGCAGCGTGCCCGACGCCAGGACGGCGGCCAGCAGCACCGAGATGGCGACGACGCCGCTGAGGAACACCGAGAACCCGTCGATGCCGATGGTGCCGGCGATGGTCGTGAACGCGCCCCTCGCCGGGTCCTGCACCCTGATCCACAACCAGATCACCCCGCCGAGCGCCCCCAAGGCGGCCCCCGCGGCACCGACCGGGGCGAACCACGCCGGCAGGCGGCGGCGCAGCAGCGACCCGAGGGTCAGCAGGACCAAGCCGCCGCCTCCGAGGAAGTACTGCGGCAGCAGGGCCGGCCAGTCCACCTGCGGCATCAGCGCGCCGTCCTCTCGAGGCCGGCGGCGCTCACGGCGCCGCCTCGGGTTCGGCGGTGTCCACCGCGCCCGGGCTGCGGTGCGCCTCCACATGGGCGACGAGGACGTCCACCGAGGGTTCCATGCGATCGAGCACCGGCCGGGGGTATACCCCCAGGAAGATGATGAGCGCCAGCAGCGGCGCCATGACGAGGCCCTCCCGCCAACGCAGGTCGGCCATCTTGGCGTTCTCCCCGGCGGCGGGGCCGTGGAAGACCCGCTGGTAGGCCCACAGCAGGTAGACGGCCGCCAGGATCACCCCGGCGGTTGCCAGCACCGCCCACCAGCGGTGCGCCTCGAAGGCCCCCAGCAGCACCAGGAACTCGCCCACGAAGCCGTTCAACCCCGGGAGCCCCACCGAGGAGAGCATGACCACCATGAAGGTCAGCGCCAGCACCGGCGCGGGCCGCGCCAGGCCACCCAGCTCGGCGATGGCGCGGGTGCGGCGCCGCTCGTAGATGTAGCCCACCAGCAGGAACAGGGCGCCGGTGGAGAGACCGTGGTTCACCATCTGCAGCAGCCCGCCGCTGAGACCCTCGGTGTTGAGAGCGAAGATGCCCAGGATGATGAAGCCCAAGTGCGCCACCGAGGAGTAGGCGATGAGCCGCTTGAGGTCGGTCTGCATGGTGGCGACCGCGGCCCCGTAGAGGATGCCCACGACGCCGAGGGTGATCATCAGCGGGGCGAAGAAGCGCGAGGCCTCGGGGAACAGGTACAGCCCGAAGCGCACGAACCCGTAGGTGCCGAGCTTCAGCAGCACCCCGGCCAGGATCACCGAGCCCGCCGTGGGGGCGTCGGTGTGGGCGTCGGGCAGCCAGGTGTGCACCGGGATGAGCGGCACTTTCACGGCGAAGCCCAGGGCGAACGCCAGGAAGATCCAGCGGGCCGTGGTGGTGGCCAGGGACTGGGCCTGGGCGATCTCGATGACGTCGAAGGTGAGCGGGCCGCCGGTCGCCGAGGCGTGCAGGAACGCCGTGGCCAGGATGCCCACCAGCATGAGCGCCGAGCCGAACATCGTGAACAGGAAGAACTTGACCGCCGAGTAGCGGGCGTTGCCGTGGCCCCACTGGCCGATGAGGAAGTACATCGGCACCAGCACGACCTCGAAGAAGAGGAAGAAGAGCAGCAGGTCCAGCGCCGAGAAGACTCCCAGGCAGCCGAACTCCAGCAGCAGCAGCCACACGTAGTAGGCCTTGTGGTCGTGGCCCGGGTCCACCGCCAGGGCCCCCAGCGGGAACAGCAGAGCCGTCAGGGCCAGCAGGAACAGCGAGATGCCGTCGACGCCCAGCTTCCAGCTGATCCCCCAGGCGGCCACCCAGGTCTGATCCACGATCATCTCGAAGCCCCCCGAGCCGACCGGGTAGGAGGCGATGATCCAGCCCGCCACCGCGGCGGCGGCCGACATGAACAGCACCGCCACCGGGCGCACCAACTCGACCCGGCTGCGGGGCAGCAGCAGCACCGCGGCGGCGCCCAGCAACGGCAGCACCACCAGCATCCCCAGTACGGGGAATGCCTGCGTGGAGGCGGCCGCCAGGGTCACAGCCACACCCTGCTGGCGAAGTAGGCCAGCAACACCACCGCACCGGCCGCCACACCCAGGGCGTAGCGGCGCACGAGGCCGCTCTGGGTGGCCCGGAGGCGCTCACCGGTGCGGCGCACCGCGGAGCCGACCCGGTTCACCGCACCGTCCACCACGGCGGCGTCGAAGCGGGCCGCGGCGTCGAAGGTGCGGCGCCCGGGACCGCCCATGAAGGCGCCGATCGCCTCGTCGAACCCCCAGGCCTCGGCGAAGAGCCGGCGCTCCACCTTCTCCGCCGGCACCCGGCGGCGGGCGTAGACCGAGACGGCCGCCCAGATGCCGCCGGCGGCGGCCAGGATCGCGATACCGCCCAGCACCCACTTGGTGCCCCCGGCGTAGCCCAGCGCCTCGGCGTGCGCCCCGGCGAAGACCGGTTCGAGCCACTGGCCGAGGAACTCGGTGTCATGGGTGAACGGCAGGTTCAGCACCCCGGCGGTGGCGGCCAGGCCGGCCAGGGCCAGCAGCGGCAGGCGCATCAGCAGCGGCGACTCGTGCGGCGTGACGCCGTCGGGCCAGCGGGGGCTGCCGCCGAAGGTGAGAATCAGCAGCCTGGTCATGTAGAAGGCCGTCAGCACCGCCGCCAGCAACAGCAGCGCCCAGAGCAGCTTGTTGGCCCCCCAGGTGTGCGCCAGGATCTCGTCCTTGGACCAGAACCCCGCCAGCGGGGGCACGCCGGCGATGGCGAAAGTGCCCACCGCGAACGTGGTGGCCGTGTAGGGCATGGCGCGCGCCAGCCCGCCGTAGCGGCGGATGTCCTGCTCGCCGGCCATCCCGTGGATGACCGAGCCGGCACCGAGGAACAGCAGTGCCTTGAAGAAGGCGTGGGTGACCATGTGGAAGATGGCGGCCGTCCAGGCGCCCACGCCCACCGCCACGAACATGAAGCCGAGCTGGCTGATGGTGGAGTAGGCCAACACCTTCTTGATGTCCTTGGCGGCCAGGGCGATGGTGGCCGCAACCGCCGCGGTTGCCAACCCGACAGCGGCGACGATCTCGCTCACCCACGGCGAGGCCTGCTCGAAGAGCGGGTTGAACCGCACCAGCAGGTACACCCCCGAGGTGACCATGGTGGCGGCGTGGATGAGTGCCGAGACCGGGGTGGGGCCGGCCATGGCGTCGGGCAGCCAAACGTAGAGCGGGAACTGCGCCGACTTGCCGGCCGCGCCGAGCATGAGGCACAGCAGGATCGCCGTGGCGGTGCTCTGGGCGGCGTGGCCCGAGAGGATGCCGGCGTAGTCGAGGGTGCCGTAGGCACCGAAGGCGAAGAACATCGCCAGGAGGAACCCGAAGTCGCCCACCCGGTTGGTGATGAACGCCTTCTTGCCGGCCACGGCGTTGGCCTCGTCGCCGAACCAGAACGAGATCAGCAGATACGAGCAGGCGCCCACGCCCTCCCAGCCCAGGAACGTCACCAGCATGTTGTTGCCCAGCACCAGCATGAGCATCGAGAAGACGAACAGGTTGAGGTACAGGAAGAAGCGCGAGTAGTTCTCGTCGCCGTGCATGTAGCCGATGGAATAGAGGTGGATGAGGGCGCTCACGCCGGTGACGAAGAGGATCATGGTCACCGACAGGGGGTCCACCAGGAAGGCGGCGTCCACCGCCAGGTTGCCCGCCGGCACCCAGCTGAACAGGCTCACCTCCACGGCGCGGTGGTGCGAGTCGAGGCTCAGCAGCCCGGCCAGCACCAGCAGCGAGGCCACGAAGGACGCCCCCACCGCGGCGGTGCCCAGCCAGCCGGCCCGGGGCTCCCCCAGGCGCCGGCCCCCGGCCGCCAGCACCACGACGCCCAGCAGCGGCGCCAGCAGCACCAGCCAGACCAGTTCAGCCAAAGCCATCGCCGACCCGCCTCAGCCGCGCAGGATCGACACGTCGTCGGCGGTGGCACCGGCGCGGCGGCGCATGATCGCCACGACGATGGCCAGCCCCACCACCACCTCGGCCGCCGCCACCACGAGCACGAAGAACACCGACACCTGGCCGCCCAGGTCGGCCAGGTCGCGGCCGAACGCCACGAAGGTCAGGTTGACGGCGTTGAGCATGAGCTCGACGCACATGAACATGATCAGCGGGTTGCGCCGCACCAGCAGCCCCACGGCGCCGAGCGCGAAGACCACCGCGGCCAGCGCCAGGTACCAGCCCGTAGCGACCATCAGGATCGTGCCTCCGGGGCCATCAGGACCGTGCCTCCGGGGCCATCAGGACCGTGCCTCCGGGGGGCCATCACCCGACCGCCTCGGGAGCCGTGTCGGGCACGGACTCGTCGCCCTCGCCTCCGGAACCGCCGCGCTGGCGCGCCAAGACCACCGCACCCACAACGGCCACGGTGAGCAGCAGACCGGTCAGCTGGAAGGCCCAGACGTAGTCGGTGAACACCCACCAGGCCACCTGGCGGATATTGGAGATGGGCTCGGGGCCGTCACAGGCCGCGACCAGCGGCGCGGAGTCCTCCAGGGCCTTGGGAACGCCGGTACAGCTGTCGAACTCAGGCGCCACCGCGGCCGGCTGCCCGGTGGCCACCCCCTCGCCGCCGAAGCCGCCGGAGCTCGCCGCAATGGTGAACAGCAGCGCCAGCACCAGCACGGCCACGCCGAGGCCGGCCGCCAGCGGGCGCTGCCCGCCGAGCGGCTCGGTCCGCAGGTTCTCGACCCGGTCGACCCCCAGGAGCATGATGACGAAAAGGAACAGCACCACGATGGCGCCGGCGTAGACGATGACCTGCACGGCGGCCAGGAACTGGGCGTCGAGCGTCAGGAACAGCACGGCTATCCCGAACAGCGTCGCCACCAGAGACAGGGCGGCGTGTACCGGATGCCGGGTCACGATGACCCCGAGCGCGCCACCGATCACGATGGCGGCACAGACCGCGAAGACGGCGATTTCCATCAGCCGGCGGGTTCCTCGTCGGGTGTGCCGGGGCCTGTCTCGGCGGACTGTCCCTGCTCGGGGGCTCGCACCCCGTACCCCAACTCGGCGGACCAGGCAGCCCGACCCTCCCAGGCGGCCGAACCCGACGGGGACGTCGCCCGCATCCAGCCCGAGGTGTGCTCGTCGTCGCCGGGGCGCCAGTCCTCCCAGGGCAGCCGCCGGGGCCTCCCGTCGTCGCCCACCAGCAGCTCGTCCTTGGTGTAGACCGCGTCGTCGCGCGAGGTGAAGGAGAACTCGAAGAGCTTCGACTCGGTGATGGCCTCGGTGGGGCACGCCTCCACGCACAGGTCGCAGTGGATGCACCGCAGGTAGTTGATCTCGTAGACGTAGCCGTAGCGCTCGCCGGGGGCCACCGGGCTGTCAGGTGGGTTGTCGGCGCCGCGCACATGGATGCAGCGGGCCGGGCAGACGCCGGCGCAGAGCTCGCAGCCGATGCAGCGCTCCATGCCGTCCTCATAGCGTCCCAGCACGTGGCGGCCGTGGAAGCGCTCGGGCTTCGGGCGCTTCACGGTGGGGTACTGCGAGGTGACACGGTTCTCGAAGAGCTTGGCGAAGGTCACCCGGAACCCGCCGAAGAAGTTCATCGCTTCCGACCCCCTTGCGCCGGCTGACCGGCGGCCTCGCCGGTCTCGGAGGCCTCGTCGACCTGCCGCTGCGCCCGGCCGGCCCGGACGGCGGTCCGCAGCACCAAGCCGCCGGTGGC
Organism: bacterium; assembly: GCA_026708055.1. Classification (NCBI taxonomy): domain Bacteria; species bacterium. The sequence goes on from JAPOVS010000075.1 coordinate 115,503, forward strand.
CAGTGCCGCCACGCTCACCACGATGACCGCGGCCTCCGACCAGCCCCGGTCGCGGCCGATGCTGAGGGCGCCCAGGAACAGCAGCCAACCCAGAGACAGCGGGATGAGCACCTTCCAGCCCATGTCCATCAGCTGGTCGTAGCGGAGCCGGGGCAGCGTGGCCCGCAGCCACACGAACACGAACAGGAACACCATCAGTTTCAGGAAGAACCAGATGATCCCCCACAGCCAGTCCACCCCCTCGACGAGGATCGGACCGTCGGGGCCGCCCAGGAACAGCGTCACGATGATCGCCGACATCGTGATGACGTTCATGAACTCGGCCAGGAAGAACAGCGCGAAGCGGATGGAGCTGTACTCGGTATGGAAGCCCCCCACCAGCTCCTGCTCGGCCTCCACCATGTCGAACGGCGGACGGTTCAACTCCGCGGTGGCCGCCACCAGGAACACCACGAACGGCACGATGCCGGTGACCCAGAGGTTCCAGTCGTAGCCGCTCTGGTCGGCCACGATGTCGTGGGTGGAGAGGCTGCCGGACTGCAGCAGCACGGCGGCCAGCGACAGGCCCAGGGCGGCCTCGTAGGAGACCATCTGCGCCGAGGCCCGCACCGAGCCCAGCAGCGGGTACTTGGAGCCCGAGGACCAGCCCGCCAGCATCACGCCGTAGACGGCCATGGAGGACATGGCCAGCACCAGCAGGATCCCGATGTGCGGGTCGGCCACCTGCAGGTAGGTGGTGTTCCCCCACCAGCTCACCGTGCCGTCGCCGGTCGTGAAGTTTCCGCCCACCGGCACGACGGTGAACACCAGGAAGGCGGGCACCAGCGACAGATAGGGTGCCAGCTTGTAGACGAAGCGGTCCGAGCGGGCGGGGACCAGATCCTCCTTGAAGAAGAGCTTCACCCCGTCGGCCAGGGTCTGCAGGATCCCCCACGGTCCCGCCAGCGCCGGCCCGATGCGGTTCTGCATGTCGCCGATGAGCTTGCGCTCGAACCAGATCATCAGCATGACCGCCACCATCAGCATGGCGAAGGCGGCCACCACCTTGATGATCAGGATGAGCGCCTCGTCGAGACCGAAACCGCCGATGTAGGCCGGATCCAGGGCGAGCACGTTCATGAGATCGGCGGCTCCACCCTGATCTCGCACACCGCCGCGTCGACGTCGATGAGCTCGCCGGGATCAGCGCCGCCGGAGTTGACCGTGAGGGCCGCGACCGCGCTGGGGACCCGCTCGTCGGGCGACGCCGCCACCGAGATGGCTCCGGCCGGCGAGCTGACCCGCAGCAGCTCGTCGGGGCCGCAGCCCAGGCGCTCGAAGTCCCGCGGGTTCAGCCGCAGATCAGCGGGCCGAGCGAAGGCGGCCAGCGACGGGCAGTTGGCGGTGACGGTGCCGGCGTCGTAGGCCCTGCGATCGGCAACCAGCCGGTAGGAGTAGCGGTCGAATGCCACGACCTGCGCGGCCGGAAGCCGCACGTCGTCGAGACCGAGACGTGGCGGCAGCCCGTCGGCGGTCGCCCCGGCGCCGTTGCCGCCGGCAAGCGGGAGCAGCACCCCGTCGAGATGGGCCCGCACCTCGTCCCAACTGGCTCCGGCGTGCAGCGGCGAGAGTTCGGCCAGTTCGGCCCACGCCTCGCCGGGCGAGGTCATCTGCAAGTCCGACCCGAGCCGCAGCGCCAGTTCGGCCGCGATCTCCCAGTCCCGCCGGCACTGTGGCGGCGGGGTCACCTGCCGGGTCTCGGCGGTGGCGCGACCCTCGACGTTGAGGTGCGTGCCGGCGCGCTCGCCGAACATCACCGCCGGCAGGACCACGTCGGCACGCCGCACCGATGCGGTGCCGAAGGTGTCGACGGCGATCACCGTTCGGACCCTCTCCAGCGCCCGCCGCGCCAGTTCCCTGTCGGGGAAGTCCGCCAGAGGGTCGGCGCCGAGCAGGAAGAGCACGTCGACGCGTCCCGCGGCGGCGGCGACCAGGATGCCGGCGGCGTCGGCACCCCGCTGGGCGGGCACCGCGCCCCAGGCTGCGTCGTAGTGGGCGCCGGCCTGCTCCAGCAACGTGCGACCCGGCAGCAATCCCGGCGCCAGCCCGGCGTCGATGGCGCCCGCCGCGGCGCCCCGCCGTAGCAACGGCAGGAAGCGGGCGTGCGGGAAGGCGCGGGCCAGGCGCAGCGCGGCCGCGGCGGTCGGGATCGCCGACTCCGCCACCGAACTGCGGCCGACCAGCACGGTCAGCGGATTCTCGGCGAACAGAGCCGCGGCGGCACGCAGGTCCTCGGTGGCGATCCCGGCGAGGGCGACACCCTGGGGGGGATCCAGGATGGCCTCGGCGATCATGTCGGCGTCACCGGGGCGGACACGCAGCGAGTGGCGGGCCAGCGGCGTGAGACCGGTCGCCAGCGGAGACATCTCCACGAGCGTGGCGGCGCCGGAATCGGCTGCCCCGCGCAGGCGCAGGAAGAGGCTGCCGAACTCCTCCCGGAGGTCGCCTGCCAGCGTCAGCACCACACCGCCGGGCCGGCAGGCGTCGGCGATCGTGGCGCGCGGCAGGGCACAGACCAGTTCGGCCGGCAGGCCGTCGCCGAGTTGGGCGTCGACGTTGTCGGTGCCGATGACGCCTTTGGCCAGCTTCACCCAGGCGTACTGATCCTCGCTGCAGAGCCTGGCGCCGCCCACCACGGCCACCGAGGAGGGCCCGTTGCGACCCAGCGCCTCGACGGTGGCCCCGGCGACGGCGTCCAGGGCCGCCGACCACGAGGTCGGGACGAGGTCGCCGTCGCTGCGCAGCAGCGGCTCCAGCAGGCGTCCCGGGCTGTGGACGGCCTCGAAGCTGAAGCGGTCACGGTCGGCCAGCCAGCCGTGGTTCACCGCCTCGGAGTCGACGCCCTGGATGCGCAGCAGGCGGTTGCGCGAGGCGTGGACCGAGACCCTGTCGCCGGTGGCGTTGGGGTACGTGGAGACCATCTCGGTGAGGTCCCAGGGCCGCGCCCGGAACCGGTAGGGGCGGGCGGTGAGCGCTCCCACGGGGCAGATCTGCACCGTGTTGCCGCTGAAGTACGAGTCGAACGGTCGATCCGGGAAGGTGTTCACCTCGGTGTGGTAGCCGCGTCCCTGGAAGCCGATGAGGGGCTCGCCGGCCACTTCGTCGGCGAAGCGGGTGCAGCGGTCGCAGAGGATGCAACGCTCCCGGTCCAGGTAGACCAGGTCGCTGATCGGCAGCGGCTTGTCGAAGTGGCGCTTCTCCTCCACGAAGCGGCTCTCCCCCGGGCCATAGGCCATGGTCTGATCCTGCAGCGGGCACTCGCCGCCCTTGTCGCAGACGGGGCAGTCCAGGGGGTGGTTCACCAGCAGGAACTCCAGCACGCCGTCCTGCGCCTTGCGGGCGGCATCGCTGGCGGTGTCCACGACCATGCCCTCGCTCACCGTGAGCATGCACGACGGCGCCAGGGCGGGGCCGCGGCCGGTGTCCACGTCCACCAGGCACATGCGGCACATGCCCACGGGCCGCATCCGCGGGTGGTAGCAGAACCTCGGGATATAGGTGCCTGCCGCCTCGCAGGCGTCGATGAGCAGCTGCCCGGGCGCGGCGTCGATCTCGACGCCGTCGACGGTGATGCGCACCGGGGTCTCGCTCATGACACCGGAGGCGCCGCCGCCACCGGGATCCGGCGCGGCAGGTAGGCCTCGAACTCGGCGCGGAAGTCCCGCAGCGCCGAGACGATGGGCGAGGCGGCCGACGGGCCCAGCGGGCAGATGGTGGTCATGCGCGGCGGCCAGGCGAGGCCGGGGCTGATGTTGTCGCAGACGTCGGTGAGCAGGTCCAGGTCGCCCGGACGGCCCCGACCCGCCAGGATGCGTTCCAGGATGACCTCCAGCCAGCTGGTGCCTTCGCGGCAGGGCGTGCACTTCCCGCAGGACTCGCGAGCGAAGAACCGCACCAGGTTGTGGCAGGCCCGGGGAATGTCGGTGGTGGAGTCCATGACGACGATGGCACCCGAGCCCAGCATCGAACCGGCGGCGTCCACGGTGGCCTTCTCCAGCGGCAGGTCCAGGTGCTCGGTGGTGAACCACGGGGCCGAGGCGCCGCCCGGGATGAAGGCCTTGAGGTCGCGGCCGTCCCGGATGCCGCCGCCGTAGCGCTCGTCGCAGATGATCTCCCTGAACGTCGTCGTGCCGAAGGGCACCTCGAAGACGCCGGGGTTGCGGACGTGGCCCGACACCGCGAACACCCGGGTGCCCGCCGACTGCTCGGCTCCCCGGTCGACGAACGCCGCCGCCCCGTGGGTCACGATCCACGGCAGATTCGCCAGCGTCTCCACGTTGTTGACGATGGTCGGTCGCCCGTAGAGCCCCACCGCCGCCGGGAAGAACGGCGGCTTCAGGCGGGGCATGCCGCGGTTGCCCTCGAGGCTCTCGATGAGTGCCGTCTCCTCGCCCACGATGTAGGCGCCGGCGCCGGAGTGCAGCACGATGTCGGTGCCGAAGTCGCTGCCGCAGATACCCGAGCCCACGTACCCCGCTGCGTAGGCCTCGTTGAGCGCGGCGGCGAGGCGCTCGGCCGCCAGCGCCATCTCGCCGCGCACGTACAGGAAGCACTGCGAGAGACCCAGCGCGTAGCAGGCGATGAGGCACCCCTCGATGAGCTGGTGCGGGTCGAGCTCCATGAGCAGGCGGTCCTTGTAGGTGCCGGGCTCGCTCTCGTCGCCGTTCACCACCAGGTAGCGCGGCCAGACCTTCGGCGGGCAGAAGCCCCACTTCACCCCCGCCGGGAAGCCAGCGCCGCCGCGTCCCAGCAGGCTGGCCGCTCTCACCTCGGCGTGCACCGCGGCCGGCGCTGCGGCCAGCGCCCGGCGCAGGCCCTCGTAGCCGCCGGTGCGGAGGTAGCCCCTGAGGGTGTGGCCGTCGGTGAGGTCCCGCCGGGAGGTCACGATCATCTCGGAGGGGTCGGCGGGCGCCACCTCCGGCAGCGAGCCCGCGCCGTTGCCCTCGGTGGCGGCTTGGTGGCGCTCCCACCAGGCCGGCGGCCCGTCGGCGGACGGCGGCGAGGCCCCGGCGGCGCGCTTGGGCGGGATCTGCTGGCGCACCGTGGCCACAGTGCCGTGGGGCGGCACGTCGGGGCGACCGCCGTTGCGCAGCTCGCTGACGAGTTGGTCGAAGTCCTCGATCGCCACGTCGCCGACGTAGCGGTAGTTCACCTGCAGGCAGGGCGCCTCTGTACAGGCCGCCACGCACTCCACCGCCTCCAGGGTGATCTTCCCGTCGGCGGTCGTACCGCCAACGGGGACGCCCAGCGACTCGCTTGCGTGTTCGATCAGCTCGTCGGCGCCGCGCAGGTGGCAGCTGATTCCCCGGCAGATGTTCAGGCGGTAGGTGCCGCCGGGCGAGCGCTTGAACATCTCATAGAACGAGCAGGTGCTGAGCACCTCCGACGGTGTCGTGCCGATCAGCTCGGCGATGTGTTCCATCGCCTCGGTGCTGACATGGCCGTCCTGGGCCTGGGCCACGTGCAGCAGCGGGATGAGGGCCGAGCGCGCAACGGGGTAGCGCCCGATGATCTCGGCGGCCAGCTTGACGTTCTCGTCGCTGAGACGAGCCATCAGCAGTCGACCTCGCTGATAGTGCGGCGATCGACCGAGGAGATGATCGCCACCACAAGGCCCGTCATGGGACCGAGGCACGCCATCAGCGATCCACCTCACCCATGATGGGATCCACCGAGGAGATGATGGCCACCGCGTCGGCCACCAGGCGGTCCTCCAGCATGTACGGCAGGGCCTGCAGGTTGATGAAGCTGGGCGCCCTGATGTGCATGCGCAGCGGCTTGGGGCCGCCGTCGCTGACGATGTAGCAGCCCAACTCCCCGCGGGGCGACTCCACCGCCGCGTACACCTCACCGGCGGGCACCTTGAACCCCTCGGTGAAGATCTTGAAGTGATGGATGAGGGCCTCCATGGACTCGTCGATGCGCCCCCGCGGGGGCGGGGTGACCTTCTTGTCCTGGACGCGGTAGTCGCCCGAGGGCATTCCCTCGAGGATCTGGCGGACCAGCCGGACGGACTCGCGGATCTCGTTCAGGCGGATGGCGTAGCGGTCGAACGAGTCGCCGTAGCTGCCGCAGATCACGTCGAAGTCCAGCAGGTCGTAGTCCAGGTAGGGCATGTGGCGGCGCAGGTCCCAGGAGTAGCCGGTGCTGCGCAGGATCGGCCCCGTGACGCCCAGCGCCAGGCACTCCTCCGCGCTGATGACGCCCACGCCCTGCAGCCGCTCCCGCCAGATGGGCTGGCCGGTCAGCAGCGCGTCGTACTCGTCGAGACGGCCACCGATGGGGTCCAAGAGCCGCAGGACGTCATCGCGCCAGCCGTCGGGCAGGTCGGCCGCCACGCCGCCGGGGCGGATGTAGTTGTGGTTCATGCGCAGGCCGGTGATCGTCTCCAGCAGGCGCAGCACCTCCTCGCGCTCGCGCCAGCCGTAGAGCATCATCGACACCGCCCCCAGGTCCATCCCATTGGTGGCCTGGAAGAGCAGGTGCGAACTGATGCGGTTCAACTCGCACATCAACATGCGGATCCAGACGGCACGGGGCGGGAGCTCGAGGCCGAGCAGCATCTCGGTGGCGGTGGCGAAGGCCAGCTCGCTGAACAGCGGCGAGGCGTAGTCCATGCGCGTGACGTTGGTGGGCCCCTGCAGGTAGGTCAGCGTCTCGCCGGTCTTCTCCATGCCGGTGTGCAGGTAGCCGATGATCGGCTTGCAGCGGGTCACCGTCTCGCCGTCGAGTTCCAGCAGCAGCCGCAGCACCCCGTGCGTGGACGGGTGCTGGGGACCCATGTTGATGATCATGCGCTCGGGCGCCGAGGGCTCCGCCGTTTCGGCCTCCGACTCGCTGAGGCGCAGCACGGGCCCGCCGCCGCGGGCGTAGACGCGTCCCGGGGTCGGAGGGGCTTCGGCACTCACCGCGTGTCCCCGGCCGCCTTGAACCGCACGGGCACGATCCCGACGGCGTAGTCCTTGCGCAGGGGATGGCCGTCCCAGTCCTCGGGCATCAGGATGCGGGTCATGTCCGGATGCCCGTCGAAGGCGATGCCGAACATGTCGAACGCTTCCCGTTCGGGGTTCTCGGCGCCCGGGAACAGGTCGAACAACGTGGGCAGGCGCGGATCCTCCGCGGGGACCTGCACCCGCAGCCGCACCCGGTCGCGCCGCTGGTGGGAGATGAGGGTGACGACCACTTCGAACCGTTGGGGAACCACCTCATCGGGGAGATCCGTCCTGGACTCGGCACCCAGGTAGTCCACGGCGCAGACGTCGAGGCACTGGCGGTAGCCGGCGTCGCGCAGCGCCTCGGCGACCTCCAGCAGCTCCGCCAGCCGGGGATGCAGCACCGGTGCGGCGGCAGGATCGGTGCTGACGGGGACGCCGAGGTCGGCTACCCCCTCCGGGGGGGATGACGCCATCGCCTCACCCCCGGCCGAAGCGGCCGCGCCTGGGGCTGACGACCATCCGGGTGGCCGTCTGGCCGTCGCGCTGCTCGACGATGATGCCTGCACCGGCGCCCGCGGCATCCTCGCGGCGACGCGTCAGCTCGCCGCTGCGGATCAGGCCGTGCAGCGTGAGGATGGCGTGCAGCAGGGTCTCCGGGCCGGGTGGGCAGCCGGGCGCGTACACGTCCACCGGCACCACCTGGTCCACCCCCTGCACGATGGCGTAGTTGTTGAACATGCCACCCGAGGAGGCACAGACGCCCATCGAGATGACCCACTTGGGCGCCATCATCTGGTCGTAGATCTGTCGCAGGACCGGCGCCATCTTCTGCGACACCCGCCCGGCCACGATCATGAGGTCGGCCTGCCTCGGCGACGCCCGGAACACCTCCATGCCGTAGCGGGCGATGTCGTAGTGCGGGCCGCCGGTGGCCATCATCTCGATGGCGCAGCAGGCCAGCCCGAACGTGGCCGGCCAGCAGCTGCGCGCTCGGGACCACTTCACGACCTCCTCGAGGCGGCCGGTGGCGAAATTGTGGGGCAACTCCGCGAGCCCGCCGTAGGCGGCGCCGAG
>JAPOVS010000076.1 GCA_026708055.1 bacterium
GGCACGAAAAGCTCCCCCGCTCGCAGAGTCCGGGAATCCACCGAGACCCCGTCAATGGCATCGTCGGCGCCGATCAGCTCGCCGCCGACGATGCCGGCCACCTCCGAGAGGGCGAGTCTCACGGTTCGACCGGGGTTCGCCGGCGCGAGCGGCCTCGAGCCGGGCGGCGGTCGACCTCTGCGGACCCCTCGATCTCTGCGGACCCCTCGATTCGCCGGCGCCGCCGGCACCGCGCAGCATGACCCGGCACCGGATCGAACGTACACCCCCTGCCGGATCCGACTCGGGATAGCACCGGCGGCCCGCGTGGCGGGCGGATTCATCGAGGTCATCGGCGCCACCGGTAGCGTGGCGCGCGTGACCGAGCGCATCCGGCTGGTCGTCCTGTACGGCGGCCGGTCGGCCGAACACGAGGTCTCCCGGGTGTCGGGCCGCTACGTGGCCGAGTGCGCCCGCGCCGGCGGGCTGGAGGTGGATCTCGTCGGCATCACCCGAGAGGGCCGCTGGGTGCGGCCACCGGCTGTGGCCACCGAGCGCGGAGCCGCCGGCGATGCCCTCCCGGCGCTCGGCGACGAGTTCCCGGCCGTGTCGGTGGACCGGGCGCTCGAACGGCGATCCGGTGAGTCGCTGGTCGTCTTCCCCGTCCTGCACGGACCCTTCGGCGAGGACGGCAGCGTCCAGGGCCTCTGCGAGATGGCCGGCGTCCCCTACGTGGGGCCCGGCGTGCTGTCCAGTGCGGTGTGCATGGACAAGCCGGTATCCAAGCGTCTCCTGGCGGCAGCGGGACTGCCCGTGGCCCGCCACACCGAACTCCGCAGCAGCGAGGTGTCCGTCGAGACCCCGGGAGCGCTGCTCGCCGAACTGGGCAACCCGGTCTTCGTGAAGCCCGCCAACCTGGGCTCCTCGATCGGCATCTCCAAGGCCGCCGGTGCGGCGCAGATCGCCGAGGCGCTGGCACTGGCCTCCGGCTACGACGATCGGCTGATCGTCGAGGAGTTCGCGGCTGGGCGGGAGATCGAGGTGTCGGTACTCGGCAACGAGCAACTTCGAGCCTCTCTGCCCGGCGAGATCGTGCCCGGCGGCGAGTTCTACGACTACGCAGACAAGTACCTCAACGACACAGCCGAGTTGCACGCCCCCGCAGACCTGCCTCCCGAGGTCAGCGAGGAGGTGCAGAACCTCGCCGTGGCCGCCGCCCGGGCGCTGGGTGTGGAGGGCCTCGCCAGAGTCGACTTCCTCTACGACGAGGCCGCGTCACCCGAACGGCGCCTCGTCGTCAGCGAGATCAACACCATGCCGGGGTTCACCCCCATCTCCATGTATCCCCGACTCTGGGCCGTCTCCGGCCTCGACGGCCCCACCCTCATCGCCGAACTGGTCCAGCTCGCCCTCGACCGCCACAACCGCCGCGCCGCCCACATCCGCACCACCCGCTGAACCCACTTCGTCGACGCCGCCGCGACCGGACGGCGCCCCGCTCGGCAGATCGCGCAGCAGAGATCCGTCAATTCGCCAAATCAATCCTCGACAATTCGATAACTTATCTCTCGTCAAATCGCCTAAACTCTGCAGCGTCGACATAGACTCCCGAGCGTGGCCGACCTGTATCCGAGAATCATCGAGAGGCTGCTCGCCGAGGAGCTGCTTCCCAACTTCCCGGCGGTCTTCCTGGTCGGACCGCGCGGCGCCGGGAAGTCAACCACCGCAGGTTGGCTCGGCGACACGGTGATCGACCTGTCGAAGCCAGGCCCCAGGCGGGCGGCGCAGGACGATCCAGACGGGGTGCTCGCCACCACCTCGGGGACTGTCGTCATCGACGAGTGGCAGGAGGCGCCGGAGATCCTGACAGCAGTGAAGCGGGCGGTCGACAGCGACCGGGCGCGCACGCCGAGGCGCTTCATCGTGACCGGATCGGCCCGCGCGGCTCTCGGCGGCCAGACTTGGCCCGGCACGGGACGGCTGATCCGGGTCCGGATGTACGGCCTCACCCGGTCCGAACTGGCGCACAACAACGCCTACAACCCCGTCGACACCTGGTTCGCCGACAGAGCACCCACCTTCGCTGCCTCACAGGTGAGCCGCGCCGGCTACATCGACCGGATTGTGGCGGGCCGCTTCCCCGCGGCACTGCGGCACTCGGGTCGCAACCTGTCCCGCTGGTTCGAAGCCTACGCCGAGCAACTCGCCGAACGCGACGCCCCGCAGATCACCGGCTCCCACCCGAGAGCACAACTGCTGCGCGGCGTGCTGCGCTCGTGCGCGGCCCGCACCGGCCGGGAACTCAACAAGGAGGCGGTCGCACGAGACGCCGACGTGTCCCGCGCGACGGCCGACAGCCATGTGAGGCTGCTGGAGGACCTGTCGGTCGTGGCCCTGCTGCCTGCGTGGCACAGCAACCGGGTCCGCCGGCTCACTCGCTCGCCGCGGATCCACCTCACCGACGCCGGTCTCGCCACCCACCTGCTGAACGCCGACGCCGAGACCCTGACCCGCGACGGCATGCTGGCGGGTCAACTCTTCGAGACCTTTGTCGCCACCGAACTGCTGGCCCACATCGAGACCGCCTCCACGGCAACCGGCCTGTTCCACTACCGCAACCGTGACGGGCACGAGATCGATTTCCTGCTCGAACGCCGCGGCCGTGTCATCGGCCTCGAGGTGAAGTCGGCCACAAGCGTCGGCCGGGGCGACGCCCGGCACCTCCTGGGGCTGCGCGACCGCCTCGGCGCGGACTTCCACTACGGCGCCGTGCTGTACAGCGGGCAACTCCCCTACGGGATCGACGACCGCATCTGGGCGCTACCCATCAGCACCCTCTGGGAACCTCCGATCGAGACACCTGTCCCATCGAGCGAACGGGGTCGGCTGCTCGACGACCTGCTCGGTCGCGACGAACACGCCGCCTACGTCCGGTCACTGGCCGACGATCCAGACCTGGCCACCAATTGACCCGGGCGTTCCTCGACGACCGTCTCCTCCGCTTCCTGCTGACTGACGAGAAGCACGACCGAGGTTCAGCCGACCAGGGCTGAGCGGAGGAAGCGGAGGAGTTCTCGGCGGCGGACGACGGTGTCGCGGAGGGTGGGCTCGACGCCGACGGCGCGCAGCACCTCCACCTCGGTGGCGACACCCATGACCGTCGAGTACGTGGACACCAGCAGCAGGCGGGGATCGCAGCGGCGGATCCGGCCCGACTCCATGCCGGCCTCGAGGAAGGCGCGGGCGCGATCCACCAGCGGCTCGAACCCGTCGCGCACGCGGTCCATCTGTGGCGGACCCAGCCGCGTGACCTCGCGCAGGAGCCCGAGCATCTCGGGCCGGCGCACCGCGAACCGGAACACCGCTCGCACGATCGCCTCGACGCCGGCCCAGACGTCGGGCGACTCAGCCTCCCCGTCGGCGGTCGGGGGCCCGCCCTCGGCGGCCGCCAGCAGTGCCGCGGTCAGGTCGGCCACCGTCCGGTCGATCACCGCTTCCATGAGAGCGTCCTTGGAGCCGAAGTAGTACAGGACGGTCTGCTTGCGGATGCCGCTGTCGCGGGCGATGGAGTCCAGCGAAGAGGCGTCGTAGCCGCGACCGCCGAAGGATGCCAGCGCCGCCTCGAGGATGCGATCCCGTGTCTCCACCGGCACTCAGCCTAGTTGCGGGCTCACTCCTCTACCATCTGGTAGGGCATTCAGCTCGATTGATGCTCCGCCTCGCCTTACCGCGTGGTAGATGCCTCTACCACATGGTAGAAAGAGAGGGTGATACCCGAGGCTCTGGCCGGCAAGCGCATCGCCCTCACCGGTGCCACCGGGTTCCTGGGCACTGCCCTGGTGGAGAAGCTGCTGCGCTCGGTTCCCGAGTGCGAGATGGTGCTGCTGGTACGGCCCGGCCGCCGCGGCGCCGCCGAGCGGATCCGCCGGGAGGTGCTGCGCAACGACGCCTTCGACCGCCTCCGGGCAGCGCTCGGCCGCGACGGCTTCGCCGCCGAGACGGCCCAGCGCATCCAGGCTGTCTCAGCCGACGTGAGTGCGGACGGTCTGGGCTGTGACGCCGAGGGGCGGGAACTCCTGGCGAGTTGCGACATCCTCATCCACGCGGCCGCGGCGGTCGCCTTCGACAACCCCTTCGACCTGGCCGTCGAGACGAACCTGCTGGGGCCGATCCGCCTCGTGGAGTTGCTGGCCGACATCGGCGCCACCCCCCACCTCGTCTCGGTCTCGACGGCGTACGTGGCGGGCAACCGGCGGGGGTTCGCTCCAGAGGAACTCCTCGCCGAGAGTCACTTCGCCGTTGCGGTGGACTGGCGCGCCGAGGCGGCCTCGGCACACCGCAGTCGCGACGCCATCGAGGACGAGAGCCGCACACCCGAACGTCTCGAGGAGTTCGCCAAGGAGGCGGACAGCGAACTCGGCGCCGCCGGAACCGCCGCCCTCAGCGCCAAGCGCGAGCAGATCCGCCAGCGCTGGGTGCGCACCCGGCTGGTGGACGTGGGCCGGGCGCGGGCGGCCTCCCTCGGCTTCCCCGACGCCTACGGGCTCACCAAGGCCCTCGCCGAGGCGGCCCTCACCGAGACCCGCGGCGCCATCCCGCTCACCATCGTGCGGCCGTCGATCATCGAGTCGGCCCTGGCCGAGCCGTTCCCCGGCTGGATCCGCGGCTTCCGGATGGCCGAACCGATCATCATCTCCTACGCCCGCGGCCTGCTGCAGGACTTCCCCGGCACCCCGGAGGGCACCCTCGACGTCATCCCCGTTGACCAGGTGGCCGCGGCGGTGTGCGCCGTGGCCGCCGACGGCCCCGCGCCGGACGGGCAGCCGAAGGTGGTGCAGGTGGCCTCCAGCGAGGTGAACCCCTTCCGCTTCGAGGACCTGCACGACTGGTCGCACGCCTGGTTCTGCGAGAACCCCGTCTACGACGAGCGCAACCAGCCGATCGCCCCGCCGCGCTGGTCGTATCCCAGCCGCAAGCGGGTGCAGAACAGCCTGGAGCGCGCCAAGCGCGCCCTCGAGACCGGCGAGAAGGTGCTGGCCGCCCTGCCGGTGCGCGGCGAGAAGGCGGGCATCGCCGCCGACTTCGCCCACAAACGCGCCCAGGTGGAGCGGGCGCTCAGCTACGTGGACCTCTACAGCAGCTACGTGGAGTGCCAGGCGACCTTCGGGATCCGCGAGCTGCTGGCGCTGCACGATTCGCTGACCCTGGACGACCGGGAGAGCTTCAACTTCGACCCGCGGAGCATCGACTGGCGCCGCTACCTCACCGAGATCCACCTGCCGTCGGTGATCGCCCAGGGACGCCTGAAGACGGCGCCGGCGGTCCGGGCGGGGGTCGGCCGCGACACCCGGCGACGCCGGCAGGTGCTCTCGCCGCAGCGCCACATGGCCGCCTTCGATCTGGAGAACACCCTGGTCGCCTCCAACGTCGTCGCCTCGTGGGGCTGGCTGGCGACCAAGCGGATGCCGACCGCCGAGCGGGCCCGTCTGGTGGCCCGCACCCTGGCCGAGGCGCCGAAGCTGCTGGACCTCGACCGTCACGACCGCAGCGACTTCCTGCGCTACTTCTACCGCCGCTTCGCCGGGGCGCCGGTGGACCAGGTGGCCGACGACAGCTTCGAGATGTTCAGCGACCTGCTGCTGCGCCAGTCGTTCCCCGCCGCCATCCGGCGGGTGCGCCACCACCGGGCGCTGGGCCACCGCACCGTGCTGATCACCGGGGCGCTGGACTTCGTGATCGCCCCGTTCGCCCCGCTGTTCGACGACATCGTGTGCGCCTCCCTGACCCGGACCCGCAGCGGATCCGCCTACACCGGCCAGCTCGCCACCGTGCCGCCGACCGGCGAGAGCCGCGCCGAGGCGCTCTTGAACTACGCGGCCCGCGAGGGGCTCTCGCTGGCCGAGTCGGTGGCCTACGCCGACTCCACCAGCGACCTGCCCATGCTGGAGGCGGTGGGGTTCCCGGTGGCGGTGAACCCCGAGACCAAGCTGGCGACCCTCGCCCGGCGCCGTGGCTGGCTGATCGAGAACTTCCGCCAGGCGCCCGGCGGGCCCCGCAAGCTGCTGCCCCTCGCCGAGCCCCTCGTGCGACGATGAGCGCCCGATGAGCCCGCGCACCGCCTCCCCCACCCCCCGGCCCGGCTTCGTGCTGGAGGTGGAGCGCTCGACGCCGCCGATCCTGTTCCACCACGGCGAGGGGTTCCGCCTCGAGCGGCTGCCGGCGGGGCGCTCCCGGGTGATCTACCCGCCCAGCCCGCTGGAGGGCCTGCCGGACCCCGCCGGCGCCATCCGCCACGCGTTGGAGCACCCCATCGACAGCGAGCCGCTGCCGGCGCTGCTGCGGCCCGGCATGCGCCTGACGATCGCCTTCGACGACATCTCGCTGCCGCTGCCGCCCATGCAGCGCCCCGACGTGCGCCAGCAGGTGATCGAGACGGTGCTGGACATGGCCGCAGCCGCCGGCGTCGACGACGTGCACATCATCGCCGCCCTGGCGCTGCACCGGCGCATGACCGAGGCCGAGCTTCGCCACGCCGTCGGCGACCGCGTCTACGAGGCGTTCGCCCCGTCGCGCCGCCTCTACAACCACGACGCCGAGGACCCCGACGGCATGGTGCTCCTAGGGGTGACCGACGGTGGCGAGGAAGTGCAGATCAGCCGGCGCGCCGCCGAGAGCGACCTCGTCGTCTACGTCAACATCAACCTCGTGGCCATGGACGGCGGCTGGAAGAGCACCGCCACCGGCCTGTCCGGCTACCAGGGCCTCCGGCACCACCACAACGTCGCCACAATGCTGAAGTCGCGCTCGTTCATGGACCAGCGCAACTCCGAACTGCACCATTCGAACTGGCGCCAGGGCGCGGTGCTGCGGGAGTCCGGGCCCCGGGTGTTCCAGATCGAGACCACTCTCAACAACAACAGCTTCGGCACCAGCGGCTCGCTGTCGATGCTGCAGAAGCGGGAATGGGAGTGGACCGCACGGGACCGGGCCACGTTCCTGGCCATGCAGGGGGGGCTGCAGGTCATGTCGCCGGCCGCCCGCCGGCGCGCCTTCCAGTCCTGGCGGGCGCCGTACGCCCTCACCTCGGTGCAGGCCGGCGAGGTGGAGGCCGTCCACAAGGTCACCACCGAGAACGTGTTCCGCCAGCAGCTCGTGGCCGTGGAGGGCCAGACCGACGTGCTGACCATGGGGCTGCCCTACATCTGCCCCTACAACGTCAACTCCATCATGAACCCGATCCTGGTGATGTGCCTGGGATTGGGATATTTCTTCAACCTCTACAGGGGCCGGCCGCTGGTGCGCCCCGGTGGGGTGGTGATCATGACCCACCCCACGCCGTGGGAGTTCCACCCGGTGCACCACCCCAGCTACATCGACTTCTTCGAGCAGGTGCTGGCGGACACCACCGACCCCGCGGAGATCGAGGCCCGCTACGAGCTGCGGTACGCAACCGACGAGTGGTACCGGCACCTCTACCGCACCTCCTACGCCTACCACGGCGTGCATCCCTTCTACATGTGGTACTGGGGCGCGCATGCGCTGAGTCATCTGGGGCGGGTCATCGTGGTGGGCGGCGACCGGGCGGCGGTGCGGCGCATGGGGTTCGCCCCTGCCTCCAGCCTCAGCGACGCCTTCGAGATCGCCGGCGACACCGTGGGCAGCCGGCCGTCGGTCACGCACCTGCACCTGCCGCCGTTCGTCATGGCCGACGTGTCGTGAGCGCCCCGCCCGGATTCCGCCCGTCATTCCGGCGAAGGCCGGAATCCAGACCCCGGCGACACCGGGTGCGCTGCACTCCCCGTCGAGCCGACCCATGAACCCCAACCCGCTGCCCCGATTGCTGCGCAACCTGGAGTTCCCGTGGCGCCCCCCGACCGTGCCGCTGTCAGCGCCGCCGGAGCACGTCCCGGCCGCGCTGGGCGCCGACTTCGACACCGACTGGGCGCGCCGCTGGCCGGCCCGCATGGTGCGCGCCTCGATCATCGAGTTGCTCTGGCGGCCGGTGGTGGCGGCGGCCGCTCAGCCCACCCGGCTGGGGCTGGACCGCCTCGAGGCCCTGGACGGCGAGCCGGTGATCTTCGCCGCCAACCACCACAGCCACCTCGACACCCCGCTGCTGATGACGTCGATCCCCGAGCCGTGGCGCCACACGCTGATCGTGGCCGCGGCGGCGGACTACTTCTTCCCGACCCGCGCCAGGGGCGTCGCCTCGGCGCTGTTCATGGGGGCCGTGCCGGTGGAGCGGGCCCGCGTGGGCCGCGACTCCGCCCAGGAGGTCGCCGGCCTGGTGCGCCGCGGCTGGAGCCTGCTGCTGTACCCCGAAGGGGGGCGCAGCACCGACGGCTGGGGCCGGCCGTTCCGCGGCGGCGCCGCCTACCTGGCGCACCGCTGCGACGTGCCGGTCGTGCCCGTGTACCTGGCCGGCACCCGCAAGATCCTGCCGAAGGGGCGGCTGGTGCCCACTCCGGGGCGCACGCTGGTGGTGTTCGGCGACCCGGTGCGTCCCGACCCCAGCGAGCGGATCCGCACCCTGGGCGCCCGCATCGAGGCCGCCGTGGCGGCGCTCGCCGACGAGACCACCACCGACTGGTGGCAGGCACGCCAGCGGGTGCACACCGGCACCACCCCGGCGCTGACCGGCCCCGACGCGGCCTCGTGGCGGCGCGCCTGGGCGCTCTCGCACCGCAGCAAGCCGCGGGCCCGCCGCTGGCCCCGCTGACTCGTCGAGCCGTCTCCTCCCCGCCGCGCACCGCAGCGAACCGCCGGCCGGGCGGCGCGTCGACCACCGCGAGTTCCCGAGGTGGGCGCCCCGATGCCCCTCGGGCCGGCGCCGACCCGGTCGAGGTGTCGGCGGCCCGATGCGCAGCGGCCCGAACGGCCGGCGCCGGCTGCTGAGCAACCGTCCCCCGGTCGCCCGGCGGGTAGTCGTAAGGTGAGTCCCCGGGCCGCCGCGAGGCAGCCCGGCAGGGTCGGGCCACAACCGGAGGGATGACGATGAGCAGGTTCTTCGCCGCTTACGGGCGCTGGGTCGCGCACCGGCCCTGGACGGCTCTGCTGATCACCGCGGCCATCACGGTCGTGGCGATCATCGGCTTCACCCGCACCCTCGAGACGGCCGACGTGCAGGAGGCGTTCCTGCCCGACGGCAGCGAGATGGTGGCCGCCATGGACAAACTGGCCGAGAGCTTCCCCGAGTCGGCCGAACTAGAGGCCGTCCAGGTGGTTCTGCGGGGCGACGTGTTGACCCCCGGCGGGGTGGCCGACTCGGTCACGGCCACCGCCGCCGCAGCCGACCACCCCGACCTGGCCCGCTACCTGTACGCCCCCCGCCCACCTGTGTCGCCCGGCCATGTGGTGCTGTCGATGCTGGCCGGACCGGGCAACGACCCGCGGACCGTGGACATGGCCTCGATCACCCAGTCCGACATCGACGCGGCCACCGCCGACGCCGCCAACGCCCCGCTGTTGGAACGGCTGAACGACATGATCGCCCGCGACGAATCGGGGGCGGTCATCGGCGGTGTCGGCATCGTCACTGTGAACGCCGGCGGGGATGCCGGCGGCCTGGCCGAGGCGCAACTCGCCGCCGACGAGGCGGTGCAGGCGGTGGATCTCCTGGCACTGGAGGGGGCCCGGACCATCTCGAGGGCCAAGAACGACAAGGAGTCCGACGACTCCGCACAGTCGTCGATGGCACTGCTGATGCTGGTGGCCCTCGCCGTGATCGCCGTCCTGCTGCTGCTGTTCTACCGGCGGGTCAGCGACGTGGTGCTGTCCATGGGCGGGCTGGTGCTGACCATCGTCTGGGCGCTCGGGTTCCAAGGCCTGCTGGGGCCCGACGGCCTGAATCTCATCGGAGCGCCCAGCGTGCTGGGCCAGATGGTGCCGGTCATGCTCATCGGCCTGTGCGTGGATTACGGCATCCAGGGCACGGCGCGCTACCGCGAGGTGCGCGCCGAGGGCGCCGACGCCACCGAGGGCGCCTCCAGGTCGGTGGCCGGCGTGATGCTGCCCCTCGGTCTGGCCGGGGTGACCACCATGGTCAGCTTCCTCACCAACCTGTTCGGCGACATCTCCGGACTGGCCGACTTCGGAGTGGTGGCCGCCGTCGGTGTGGCCGGCGGGCTGGTGGTGTTCCTCACCCCGGTGCCGGCGGTGCGGGTTCTGCTGGATCGCCGCAGCGGCGCCGAGGGCCGCGCGCCGATCACCCGCTCCATCGATCAGGCCATCCCCGGCGCGGGCAACCTGGTGGAGGCCGTCAGCAGCGCCACCGTCCGGCGCCCGACGCTCATCCTGGCGGCGGCCGGCGTGGTGACGCTGGTCTTCGGGGTGCTGACCACCAACCTCGGCACGTCGTTCGACACCAACGATTTCCTGCCCAACGGCACCGAGAGCAAGGAGGACGCGGTCTTCCTGTCCGAGAGCCTGGGAGGCAACACCGAGCCGGTCACGGTGCTGGTGGAGGCCGACCTCTCCAGCGACCGCACGGTCCGCAACCTGCTGGACTTCGCGACGAGAGTCGAGGATCCCCAGCAGCGGCCCGCAGCGGTCAGCAGCGGCATCACCAACTCGCTGGGCACCTACTTCACCTCGCTGCCCGAGGAACTGCGCGACCGGATCGAGGCCGACATCGCCCTGAACCGCACCAGCGCCCTGGTGGTGGCCCCTGAGACCATCGAGCGGTCCCTGAGGTCGATGCGGGAACACGACCCGGCCGGCTTCGACTCCGTCGTGGCTCTCGGCTCAGGAGACACCGAGGATCGCACGATCCTGCAGTTCAGCGCCCTCACCGGCGACCCGGACCGAACCCGCGAACTGTTCGCGGACGTCGACGGCCTGTGGTTCGGCGACGATGAGGCCATCACGCCGGTCGCCAACGAGATCACCTCCCTGGAGGTCACCGACAGCCTCACCGAGAGCCAGGCCACCTCCATCATCCTGACCGTCGTGGCCGCGCTGGTGGTGCTGACCCTGTTCTTCTGGATCACCGAGTTCCGCCCGATGCTGGCGGTGCTGTCGGTGCTGCCCATCCTGCTGGCGCTGGTGTGGGTGCTGGGCACCATGGTGCTGTTGGGTTACAGCTACAACGTGATCACCGCCCTGATCACCGCCCTGTCCATCGGCATCGGCGTCGACTACACCATCCATGTGACGCACCGGTTCATCGAGGAGCGGGAGCACGGCGGGGCCTCGGTCGGCGAGGCCATGCGGCGCACCATGCGCACCACCGGCGGGGCGCTCATCGGCTCGGCCCTCACCACCGCCCTGGGGTTCGTGGTGCTGATCGCCGGCCCCATCCCGCCGATGGGACAGTTCGGCGTGCTCACGGCCATCACGGTGTCCTACTCCCTGATCGCCGCCATCGTGGTGCTGCCGCCCATGCTGGTGGCCTGGGCCGCCTACCACGACTGGCGCCAGAGAAGCACCTGATCCCGCCGGCGGCCGCTGCGACGAACCGCTCAACCGGTGTACAGTCCGGTGTGCGAATAGCACCAGCGTGTACCTGACCGACGAGCAGCGCCGGTTCCTGGATCTGTGTCCGACCGGGCCGGCACCTCGCGCAGCGCTGAACTCCGACGAATCATCGACGCGGCCGCCGAGCGTCCTGGCGAACTCACCGAGGAGGTCCGCGAGGCGTTTTGTAGACGCGGCTCCGCTCGGTTCGCCGCGCCCGGCGTCGCACCGATTATCCGGGCGAGCCATGTCTCCAGGGCTACCGGGGCACCCCTCGGAGGCGTCGGCGCCGTTAGCGTGAAATGACGCCACCGAGAGTCGCCCGCAGGTAGATCATGACCGTTTCGGATATGCTCGAACCGATGACGACCAACCCGGCCCGACAGGCCGTACCCGCGCACGCGACCGCCGCCGAGAAGGGCGTCGGGACAATCGACTTCGAGCTTGTCGAAGCCCCGTCCCAAGCCCTTGACGATAGTGTCCGGCGCTTCTTCGCCCAGTTCGGTGAAGAACACCCCCAACTCTGCGACCGGCTCTTCGCCGAGGATCCCGACCTAAGCCTCTCCTGACTCCGCCCCTCTGGAGGCCACAAGGTGATCCTCGTCGACGATCACTTGGCCCGTGCTGCGCTCAGCGGAAGGCGCTGGCCCGCATGGGGCATCCAGACGCCCGTCCTCCCCTGGACCCTGCACGTTCGCCTCTTGCGGGCTCTGATCGACAGCAACACGCTCGGCCGGCTCAGCCGAGGCGCCGACGCCGACATAATCGGCGCTGCACTCTCACCACCACCTGACACACTGAGAATCCTCGATCCGCGGCCCTATTCGGTGGCCACCGCCAGCCTGATGGCCGACCACAAGGTGAGCCTCGCCGCAGCCGAACTCCTCGCTGCAGCCCTCGAACGCACGGCGACGATCCACCTCGCCGAGGCGAACGTCGGAAGAAAATGGGGCCAGACACTCGACGGCACCGGTGTCACACTGGTCACCTACAACTGGGATGAATTGGCGTCAAGCTGACGCCCTACTCCCCCGCTCCACCCGCGCCCGCTCCGGCGGACTCGATCCCGGTCGCTGCCGCATCGACGAGCCGGTCCCAGGAGCACATCGCCAGGCTGAATCCGTGGCTCAACCTGCCGAGCGCACGCACCGCCTCCATGACCTTCGGCCGGAGCGCCGCCTGGCCCGACGGCCGACCGGCACCTGCTTCAAGGGAGCCGTGAAGGGCGAACTCCACGGCGGCCTGCGCGCGCGGTTCGCTGACGGCGACAATATGCCGCAGCGACATGCGCGCCAGGTTCTCCCAGACCTCCCGCTCATGCAGACGGTCGAGATGCTTGGCGACCTTCCGTCTCCAGCGTGCAGAACTCGAACCAGAAGCACGGCAACCCGAACTCCGACTCCAATTCCTCTTTGCAGCGGGCCGCGAACTCGTACGTGCCAGGATGCTCCGCGGAGGTGTTGGCGAAGAGGACCACGTCGCCACGCTCAGGCCGCAACACGCCGTCCGAGGCAGCCATGAACGCCAGCGCCGCGGAGGAGCGTCCGCCGGAGAAACTCGCGACATGGGGCGCGGACTCATGCGCGAGATCGCGGTAACAGATCCGGCCCAAGTGCTTGCCCGATACCTTTGGGGGTGCCAGCGCCACCGTCACCTCGTCGTTCTCTCTCGGCAGCCCACTGACCCTGTGGCTACCGAAGGCTGGTAGTACCCCGACCCGACCGACGGACAACGAACGCAAACTCCGCGAGGTACATCATGGCCGTTCATGCCAGCACCCCCATCTCCCTCATCGAGGCCGCCTACGGTCGCCTGGCATCGGCGGTCTCGGGCGCCCGGGCCGCTACCGACCGCCCTCTGACGGCGGCGGAGAAGATCCTCATCGGCCATCTTGACGACCCGTCCGGTCCGCTGCCCGAGCGGGGGCGCAGCTACGTGGACTTCCGCCCGGACCGGGTGGCGATGCAGGACGCCACGGCCCAGATGGCGTGGCTGCAGTTCATGACTGCCGGGCTCGAGGAGGTCGCCGTGCCGACCACGGTGCACTGCGACCACCTCATCCAGGCCAAGGTGGATGCGCGGCGCGACCTGCTGGCGGCGCTGGAGAACCACGACGAGGTCTACGACTTCCTGGAGTCGGTGAGCGCCCGCTACGGGGCCGGGTTCTGGAAGCCGGGCTCGGGCATCATCCACCAGGTCGTGCTGGAGAACTACGCCTTCTGCGGCGGGATGATGATCGGCACCGACAGCCACAGCCCCAACGCCGGCGGGCTGGGCATGGTGGCGGTGGGTGTGGGCGGCGCCGACGCCGTGGACGTCATGACCGGATTCCCGTGGAACGTCCGCTGGCCGAAGTTCATCGGCGTGCGCCTCACCGGGCGCCTCTCGGGCTGGTCGGCGCCCAAGGACGTCATCCTGAAGGTCGCCGACCTGCTGACGGTCGCCGGCGGCACCGGGGCCATCGTCGAGTATTTCGGTCCCGGCGCCGAGACGATCTCCGCCACCGGCAAGGCCACCATCTGCAACATGGGCGCAGAGATCGGCGCCACCACCTCACTGTTCGCCTACGACGAGTCGATGGCCCGCTACCTGAAGGCCACCGGGCGCGAGCAGGCGGCCGCCGCGGCCGACGCCGTCGCCGAGCACCTGCGGCCCGACGACGGCGTGCTGGCCGACCCCGAGGGTTGCTACGACTCGGTCGTCGAGATCGACCTGTCCACCCTGGCACCGCACATCAACGGCCCCCATTCCCCCGACCGGGCCCGCCCGGTGTCGGAGCTCGGTGCCGAGGCGGCCGCCGAGGGCTGGCCCATGGAGATCTCCGCGGCCCTGGTGGGATCGTGTACCAACTCCTCCTACGAGGACATCACCCGGGCGGCCAGCATCGTGTCCGGTGCGGTGGCGAAGGGGCTGAAGGTCCGGGCGCCGCTGCTGGTCACGCCCGGATCGGAGCAGATCCGCGCCACCATCGCCCGCGACGGCCTGCTGGGCGTCTTCGAGGAGGCAGGGGCCACGGTGCTGGCCAACGCCTGCGGGCCGTGCATCGGCCAGTGGTCGCGCAGCGACGTGGCCGAGGGCGACACCAACGTGATCGTCAACAGCTACAACCGCAACTTCCCCAAGCGCAACGACGGCCTGGCCTCCACGCTGGCGTTCGTCACCTCACCGGAGGTGGTGGTGGCCCTGGCGCTCGCCGGCCGGGTGGACTTCGACCCGCTCAGCGACACCCTCACCAACGACGCCGGCGAGGAGGTGCGCCTGCCCGAACCGGTCGGCACCGAGTTGCCCCCTGACGGCTTCGATCCCGGCGAGGCGGGTTTCGTGGCCCCGCCGGCGGAGGCGGAGCGGGCCGCCATCGAGGTGCGAATCTCGCCGACCAGCAGGCGCCTGCAGGAACTGCAGCCGTTCGCCGCCTGGGACGGGCGGGACTACGAGAACCTGCCGGTGCTGGTGAAGGCGGCCGGCAAGTGCACCACCGACCACATCTCCGCCGCCGGACCGTGGCTGCGCTACCGGGGTCACCTGGAGAACATCAGCGGCAACCTCTTCGCCGGTGCGGTCAACGCCTTCGGCGGCATCGTCGGCGAGGGCAAGGACCAGACCGACGGGCAGGTCCGTCCGTACCCCGAGATCGCCGAGCGCTACCACACCGCCGGCTTGTCATGGATCGCCGTGGGGGACGCCAACTACGGCGAGGGGTCCTCCCGTGAGCACGCCGCCATGGAACCCCGCTTCCGGGGCTGCGTGGCCGTCATCGTGCGCTCCTTCGCCCGCATCCACGAGACCAACCTCAAGAAGCAGGGCGTGCTGGCACTCACGTTCGCCGACCCCGCCGACTACGACCGCATCGGCGAGGACGATCGAATCGCCGTGCGGGGCCTGGCCGACCTGGCGCCGGGCGAGCCGGTGCGGGTGGAGGTGTCGCACCCCGACGGCTCGACGGACGCCTTCGACACCCGCCACACGATGTCGGCCGACCAGATCGACTGGTTCCGCGCCGGCAGCGCCCTCAACGTGATCCGCCAGCGGTTGTAGGCGCCGCTCTACGGGCACCACCGGCGACTTCGGGAGGGAGAGCCATACTGTATTGCGATTTGTGATACACTGACGCCCGTGGGAGCAGCCATCTCCGTCCGGCTGGACGACCAAGCGCATCGGGCCCTGCTGCAACTCGAAGCCACAGGAATGACCCGCTCGGAAGCGATCCGCAGTTCTGTGGTGGCGGCGGCGGCCCGCCTCGCTGAACACCGAACGCTGGCGGCGGAGGCTGCCGCCCTCGACGCCGACGAACGGGATCGCCGCGAGATGCGCGACGTGGCGGCGATGATGGAGGACCTGCGTGCGCCGTGGTGAGGTACGCCCGCTCCGCCTGTCCAAGGGCACCGGGCACGAACAGCAGGGGCGGCGCTTCGGTGTCGTCGTCCAGACCGACGCCCTGCTCCCCCGCTCCACGGTGCTCGTAGCACCTACCTCGCGTAGCGCCAGGCCGGCCTCGTTCCGCCCCGAGATCTCGATCGGGGGGACGGCGACACGGGTGCTCGTGGAGCAGTCGGGCGCCGTCGACGCCAGCCGGCTGGGAGACACGGTCGGCCGACTCAGCACCACCGAGCAGTGGGCGGTCGACGCTGCGCTGTTGACGGTTCTGGACCTGCACTGACCCTGGACCAGTTCCGCGGTGGTGCTAGGGGAGCGTCTCGGCGGGGAGGGGGTGGCGGAACAGGGCGGCGGCGTTGCGGTGGCAGACGTCGGCGATGACGTCGTCGGGGAGGTGGCCGATCATCTCCTCGAGTGCGTCCTGGCAGCCGGGCCAGGTGCTGTCGGCGTGGGGGTAGTCGACCTCCATCATGACGTGGCTGCGGTTGAGGGCGACGACCGCGTCGATGCTGGACGGGTCGCTGATGGTGCAGTACCAGACGTTGCGCAGCAGCAGCTCGTGGGGGCCGGTGGCGCCGGTGGGCCAGTCCTGGCGGCCGTGGCCGGAGACCTCGATCTGGTGGCGCATGCGGTCGTACATGGTGGGCACCCAGCCGCAGCCGCCCTCGGACAGGGCGATGCGGATGTTCGGGAAGCGCAGCCCGATGCCCGACCAGACCCACTCGGCGGCCGCCACGTAGGCGTGCATCTGGAACAGCGTGGCCCGCACGGCCAGGTGCGGGCCGGCCTCGTCCTGGGGCATCCAGTGGCCCGACGAGCCGGTGTGCAGGCAGATCACCGTCCCGGTCTCCTCGCACGCCCCCAGCAGCGGGTCCCACCAGCGGTCGTGGATCGACGGCAGGCCCATGTGCGCCGGGTTCTCCGGCAGGGTCACCGCCGTGAAGCCCCGCTCGGCGTTGCGGCGGATCTCGGCGGCGGCCAGGTGCGGGTCGCGCAGCCAGGTGATGCCCATGGGGATGATGCGGTCGGGGTGGGCGCCCCACCATTCCTCGTGGATCCAGTCGTTGAAGGCCCGCGTCACCGCCAAGCCCAGTTCGGGGTCGGAGCAACTGGAGTACACCGCTCCGCAGAAGCCGGTGATGACCGACGGGAAGCAGACCGACGCCCAGACGCCGCCCAGGTCCATGTCGCGGATGCGCTGGTGGATGTCCCAGGAGCCGCGCCGCATGTCACTGAAGCGGGCCGGCTCGAAGGTGATGTCGTCGCGGTCCGCCCGTCCCACCTGGGCGTTGAGGCCGAGTTGTTCGTAGACCTCGCCGTCGAATTGCCAGGCCTGCGTGCCGTCGCCCTGCTCGACGACCCGCGGCGCCAGGTCCTGGTAGCGGCGCGGCAGGCGACCCTCGAACAGCCACGGCGGCTCGACGAGGTGGTCGTCCACCGAGATGAGCGTGTAGCGGACCCGCTGCGCCGGCGGATCCGGCAGCAGCATCGGGCTCGGCGCCTCGTCGAGGTCGACGACGCTCACCGTGCGATCCCCCCCGGTGACCGGCGGGCGGCGAACGCCCCGTGCTCGCAGTCCACGCGCGGCACTCTACCGGCCGCCGCGGCGCTGGTCGGGGCCTCAGGGTCCCTCCGGCTCTTCGGCGTGGTCGGAGTCCCTGGGCGGGCCGGTCCCGCGCCGCGCGGCGCCAGTCGCCGCCGGCGGGGCGGCCGCCGCGGCCCGTCCGCGGCGCCCGCGCCGAGGCGGCCGCAGCCGACCGCGAGCGGCGTTAGAGTTCAGCGGCGTACACGCCGCGCGGCGGCCGCGGGCCGCTGCAGACCCAAAGGAAGGCAAGCATGTTCTTCACACCGAGCCGTCCGCGCGCCGCGGGACCCGCCGCCGACGCCCCCCCCCCCGGAGTCCTAGACCGTAGGCGCCGCTGCCGCGGCGCGGCCGCGCTCCTGTCGGCGCTCGCCGTCGCCGCCGGCGCGCTCGTCGCCGCGCCCGCCGCCGCCCAGGAACCGCCCGCCGCCGCAGAAATCCGCATCGTGGCGCGCCAACTCGCCGACGGCCGCGTCGAGTTCGGAATCCAACAACGCGCCAGCACCGCAGACCCCTGGGGGCAACGACAACTCCCCCGCTCCCGGTTCTTCCCCACCACCGCACCAACCGGCCGCTGGCTCGCCAGCAGCCCCCTACCCGCCACAACCCCCGCCCCCGCCGGCGGGACCTACACCGCCATCACCGCCGGCTGGGACCACACCTGCGCACTCGACGCCGACGGCGCCATCACCTGCTGGGGCAACAACAGTAACGGGCAGGCCGACCCGCCCGACGGGACCTACACCGCCATATCCGCAGGCAACACCTCAGGAGATATTTTCCACGTCATCGATGACATCGAAGACCCAGAACGCGTGTACCACGCCTGCGCACTCACCGCCGACGGCGCCATCACATGCTGGGGCAACAACTCCTTCGGTCAAACCGACGCGCCCGACGGGACCTACACCGCCATCACCGCCGGCAGCAGCCACTCCTGCGCACTCGACGCCGACCGCACCATCACCTGCTGGGGCCGCAACACCGACTGGAGTGGAGAACCCACCGGTGCAACCGACGCGCCCGACGGGACCTACACCGCCATCACCGCCGGCGGCTACCACACCTGCGCACTCACCGCCGACGGCGCCATCACCTGCTGGGGCGACAACACCTTCGGGCAGGCCGACGCGCCCGACGGGACCTACACCGCCATCACCGCCGGCAGCTACCACACCTGCGCACTCGACGCCGATCGCACCATCGCATGCTGGGGCACTAACTCCTTCGGGCTGGCCGACGCGCCCGACGGGACCTACACCGCCATCACCGCCGGCAGCAGCCACTCCTGCGCACTCGACGCCGACCGCACCATCACCTGCTGGGGCCGCAACACCGACTGGAGTGGAGAACCCACCGGTGCAACCGACGCGCCCGACGGGACCTACACCGCCATCACCGCCGGCGGCTACCACACCTGCGCACTCGACGCCGACGGCGCCATCGCATGCTGGGGCACCAACGACTTCGGGGAGGCCGACGCGCCCGACGGCCACTTCACCGCCGTCACCGCCGGCGGCGGCCACACCTGCGCACTCGACGCCGACGGCGCCATCGCATGCTGGGGCACCAACGACTTCGGGGAGGCCGACGCGCCCGACGGGACCTACACCGCCGTCACCGTCAGCAGCCTCCACGCCTGCGCACTCGACGCCGACGGCGCCATCGCATGCTGGGGCAACAACACCGACTGGAGTGGAGAACCCACCGGTGCAACCGACGCGCCCGACGGGACCTACACCGCCATCAC